>NZ_JBITMP010000036.1:0-117731 GCF_044466425.1 Nonomuraea sp. NPDC049400 | reverse complement strand
CGAAGTCGCGCCCGGACAGCGGATGAAACGGGTGGGTCACCCGAACGCGTCGGTACTGATCGTCGCCATCGGGTGTAATCGACGGCGTAATCCAAGGGCCGCGTCGAACGGCAGGTGGACATCGTGCGCGATCATGTCCTGGCCGGGCGCAGCTTCTCCTCGATCGCTGAGTTGGATGCCGCCTTCGCCGCGTGGGTGCCGATCCGCCGCGCCACGGTCCACCGCACCCACGGCGAGCTCATCGGCCAGCGCGCTGCCCGTGACCACGCCGCCCTCGCCCCGCTGCCGGCCAGCGCGTATCTGGTGGCCGAACGGCATCTGCGCCGCGTCGGCAAGGACTGCCTGGTCTCCTTCGAAGGCAGCCTGTATTCGGTTCCGGCGCGCCGGGTGCGTGCTGGTCAGCGGGTGGAGTTACGCGTCACCGGCAGCGAGGTGACGCCGCGACAGGTTCACCCGGCGTCATCGCGGGGGCTTCGCTGTCGTTGAGGAAGTCGATCACTCGACCACCGTACCCCGCTCACCCGACAACGGGTACACCTATCGGGACCCCTTCAGCGTCGAGGGAGTGCGCGCCGCGCGGCATGGATCAGGTTGTGGGCGTCGGCGCCGTACACCGCAGCCTCCTGCAATGTCTTCCAGGTGCGGAGGTGCGTGTTCACGCTGGCTTGGTCGTCGATCCATAGTTCTGCATGCCACGTTTCCACAATGACCTGCCGATCGTCGTAGATCCAGAAGGCCGCTGCAGGAGGGATCTTGAGCAGCGCGGACAGGGGGACGATCCCAAGCTGGACGGTGTCCATGCCGATCGTTCCTGCGAGTCGGTCGAGCTGGGCAGCGAGCACCGAAGGCGGGCAAATCAGGGCGCGAAGAGCAGCTTCCCACATGATGAGGTGGAAGCGTTTCGAGGAGTCGTACAGCGCCTCCTGCCGCTTGATGCGGGACCGTACGGCCTCCTCAACGTCGCGCGGCGACTGCTGGAGCTCGGCGTATCTCGTGAAGATCGACCGAGCGTAGTCGGGTGTCTGGAGAATCCCAAAGATCATGGACGACTCCCAGCCGCGGAATACAGAGGCGTTCGTGTGCGCGTTGAGATGGGTGTCTTGAACCGGCTTATGGCCTGCGGCCAGTTGGCGCCGCCATGATCGAATGTGGGACTCGAAGGCCCTGAGCCTCGCAAGTAATTCGTCGTACGCA
The DNA here is from genome assembly GCF_044466425.1 of Nonomuraea sp. NPDC049400. Classification (NCBI taxonomy): domain Bacteria; kingdom Bacillati; phylum Actinomycetota; class Actinomycetes; order Streptosporangiales; family Streptosporangiaceae; genus Nonomuraea; species Nonomuraea sp. NPDC049400. The sequence goes on along the minus strand of NZ_JBITMP010000036.1, from coordinate 116,537 downwards.
TCGGGCTGACCGGTCGCGTCCACCCACTTGCGTAGATCGTCGGGTGTGGGTGTTTGCCTGCCGTTTTCCAGCTTGCTGACCTTGGACTTGTTCCACCCATATTTCTCGGCGAGCTGTGCACCGGTGAGCCGACCTCCAGGAGCTGAGAGCCGAAGGTCGCGCAGGCGCGCTCCAAGCGCTTCCCGTGCTTGCTGGTAATCCGTGCTCACCGGTGCGCACCTTATCTACTCCTTCGCGGTCAGCTGCGCCGCGAACTCCTCGTACGGGATGGCATGATGCATCGCTGCGTCGCGTGCCATGGAGTACCGCAGCACTGCCGCCGGCTCCGTGATCAGCTCGACGTTGACCAGATCGTCGGCGTCGTCGAAGTTGAGTAGTGCTACCAGCCGTGAATCGAAGATCCAGAAGTCTTCGGCGGGCAGGCCGAGCCGGTCGGCATCCATTCGCCAGAGATTGAAGACCCTCTCGCCCACAGCACTGTTGCGACGCGCGTTGTCGAGCAGGTAGAGCTGCCCCGTGGTAGGCGGATCATCGACGATGCGGACCCGCTCGAACCGCTTACCCAGAGCGGTCTGTTCGCGGCGTTCGGCGCACCATGCCGCGTCGGCCCCGTCCCAGTTCACGGGCTCGCCTCGCGTGAACTGGGCGTAGGTGTCCGTGAGCTCGTCGGAGGCGTAGCGACTCCGGGTCTCCAGGCGCCATGCCGTGTGCTCGAACTGAGTGAAGAGCCGATCGAATTCGTCCAGCGTGATGATGTGCGGCAAGCGAGTGACCTCCTTCGGGCCGAAGTCCACGAGCAGTTCCCGCGGAACCACGATGGCCGTTTCGCCCTGACTCAGATGCCGAAGCTGAGCGATGTCCCCGCGGTCGGTGAGTGGCGGGCCGTGCACGATGATCTCCCCCGTGACGAGATCTTCATGAATGGCAGGGCATCCGTTGACGCCGGAGTTTGTGCCGTTGAAGCGCAGTCGTCGCGCCATGGCCTTTCCCTTCCACTGGGGGTGGCTGATCTCTCAAGGTTCCCCCGAGGCGAAGCCTCATCTACGAGTTTCTGCCGACTCACTTTAGGAACATTGCGCAACATCACCAAGCAGTCAAGAAACTTTGCGAAACCTCCATGGCATCGGCGATGGCGCGCTCCCTAACGTCCAGGTCATGGACAGTCACGGGTCCGAACCCCCTACACCACCGCCCGCGTCGGGCGCCACGAGCAGACATGTCGGCGGCGACGTGACGCGGCGTCGGCAGGCCGAAATCCCGGAGTTCCGCGAGGTTACGCAGCTGCTGGACGGCACCTGGGCCGCTATCCATAAGGCCAGTGGTCATGTCATCACCGCCGTGAGCTTTGAGCTCCTGGAGCGGGTTGAAGCTCCCCGGGTGCGCCTCCTCTATGGATGGGGGTGCCTCTCGTGAACGAGGACGAGATGCGCGCCTACTACGACGTTCCGGAGAACGCGGAGTACATGTGCGGCCTGCTGGCGCGTGCCCATCCGGGATGGCACGTCCGGCGGCTCGCGCCAGACCGGACCCTCCATTCCGCGCCTGTGTGGTGTGCCGGCACGACTCGTGGCCGGCGAGCCATCGTTCGCTGCTCCAGGAGAACGCGGGGCTGCTCAACCTCGCCATGACTATGGTCGACGAGGGAGAGGTGGCATGAGCGGATACACCACCGTCCCCTACACGATCGCCTACGCGAACGAGCTGCTGGAGGACCCGCTGGGGTTCGACTCGCACGGCGGCCGACTTCGGCTCGCTTACCAGCCATCCAAGCCTGGCGACTGGGTGAAGGGCCCGGCGACGCCGTCATGGGCGGCAGGTATCTTGCGCGCCCGAGTGCGTGACCTGCGGGACAAGCCTGACAAGCGCGGCCCCGAGCGGATGCGGAAGCTCAACACCCGCCGTCAGTGGCGGTGCATGGACAAGCGGCTATGCCAGGTGTGCGGCGAAGCGGCCACAGATCCGGAGACGGGCCTGATCTCGTGGGCTTTGACGAAGACGGTGTTCGAGCGCACTGGCCTGGACAGCGGACGGACCAACGCCCCGCCGACGTGCTCGACCTGCATCCCCCTGGCGCTGGAGGAATGCCCCCAGCTCAAAGAGGACTTCAGCGTCTACACCGTGGCCGCCTTCAAGAGCGTCGGAGTGCTCGCCGACATGTACCGGACAGGGATCGCCCAGAAGATGGTCCGCACGGAGAAGAACGTGTTCGTCGGCTGGGGCTGGTACGAGCACCATCGGCATGCGCTTGCCGTGGCCCAGGTGGTTGAACTGTACGGCATGCAGCAGGTCGGGTACCCGATCTTCTAGCCCCTCATACGGCCCGGCTCCTGTGGCAAGACCTTGAGACCAGAGCGGGAGCCGGACGCGATCCTAGGTAGAGACGAATCTCCTCTACTTAGGATCGCGCAACAAGGTCGTTCTTGGAAGACGCGAAGGCAAGTGGATGGGCGACCTCTCACCGACGCCTCGCAAATAGACCAAACCATCGGCGACGGCTACCGTTGTCTGGCTCCCTCGACGCGCCTGAGGGTGCTAGATCAGGCGCGATGATGGTACGCAGGAGTTCACCGCTAATCGCGTCACGCTGCTCGGGTCCAAGCCCACTCATCGCCTCGATAAGCCGTTCGGCGGCGAGATAGCGAGAAAATTTTACCGGCTGGTCGAAATACGTGTGCAGATGGCCGGATGCACTCTCTTGAGAGCGGATGAAGGTGCGGCCAATGTAGCCTGCAAGCGCCGCCGAAATTACGCCCAGCACCCCGGCGACAAGTGTCGCACGAGGATTCGAGGCGTTTACTCCCAGCACGGCAAACACCAGCAGTAGGAGGAATCCTGCACCCATCGCGAGCTGAGCGTTGTGGAAACTTTGCTGTGCATGAGCAGTGGCAAGCTCGTGGTAATAGTTCAGTCGTGATTGCGTTATTGTCCACAGCTCCACAAGTTTGAGGTGCTGCCTTTCTGCCAATCTCTCTTCGGCATCGTGAAGCGCCTGGAGTGCCGTTTCTCTGCGTTGAACCTTCTTGTGGTGCTGTCGTGTCGCGATCGCGGCCAATATCACTATTAGAAGGGCCGCAGGCCCGACCAGCCACCACTTCACTGGATTAGTGGGGGCACCTTTGGCCAGGTCTATGATAGCCAGCACGATCACCAAGATCGTTAGGCCCATCATCACTGACAGCAGCGTCGCCATGATCTGATGCACGCGCGGACCGAAAGACTTGAGGCGCATTGGCCTGGCAACCTTAGAGGTCTCGAGCTTCGGGACATCGAACATACTCACAGGATATCAACCGTATTGACGCGCGCTAAATACGGTTCTTGCATTACTTTGTTTGCAACTGGATGCCAGTTTAGGCGCCAGTGATGCTTTTTGGGCGGTCTAAAATATCCGCTGGCAGAAACTCGCGGATTGGCATACTAAGGCTTTGCTAAACGCTCCTTTCCTTTGGTGTTCGACTGCGGTTTGCGTAGGTAGGCTGGACACGTATCGGCAACACCCAGCGTGATGCCATCATGTCTGACTGCGAACGCGTCAGCGGCCTACTGCCCGCTTCTCGCGTCGCCGTTCCTTGGCGTTCGGCAGGCCATCGGTATCACATGTGAAATGGTACATCGGATGGTGAGAAAGAGGCGCTGCCCCTCCCACTGCAGTAGAGGAGGCGGGCACTGCGGGACCAGCAGCGGCCGATAGGCGCTTGAGCGTAACCCCACCCGAACCGGGTGCATAATGCTGCCATTGAATGTCTTTTGAGGGCAGCAACACCATTCATTGGGTTCGTCCTAGACGTCAGAGGGAATCTAGCGAGTCTCCGGCTCAAGGAGTGGAGGTGTGTCCCTGTGGGCCACGGACTGGACTTTCGGGCGGCTGAGTCGCTAAATAAGAGCCGCCAAGAACTGACTGACGCGGAGCGTGCGCTGTTGGCAGAACTGCTCCGTGCGGTGAGCGCAGGTACTTCGATAGGGGGCCTGGCAAGGGAATCGGAATAGCCCCGCCATGGCATGGCGTCCGCTGCGGGCCACGGGTACAGCTCGCAGCAAGAAAGCCCCAACCGGTCGGTGATCCGGTTGGGGTCTTCTTCGTGTGAGAAACGGGACCACAGGCCTGTGCAGTTCAGATTAGCTGATCATGCGGGTTTTGGGGCGACTCCGAGACGAGGTCGGCGCCTGGTCCACGGTGACCACGAACACGGCCAGGTGGCCACCGCCTTCCAACTGATGTTGTTAAGGGTGGGTGCCGCCCGCTGGAGCACCCTCGACACGGCGGGCGACACGACAAGGTGTCCGAATGTGGACAGGCGATTCTTGTCACCCAGCGGCATCCTTGGAACGTCCCACAGCGCCTTCCCTACGTCTCAGGAGACGCAACATGGGCTACCCGTCCCAGCCGCAAGACCCGTACGGCCAGCAGCCGCCCCAGCCCTACGGCTACAGCGGCCCCCAACCGACGCACGGGTACGGATACCAGCCGCCCACCAGCCCGGCACCCCAGCCGCCGCGACGCAACACTGGCCTGATCATCCTCCTGGCGGTCGGCATTCCCCTGCTTCTCCTTGGGGGCTGTGCCGCCGTCGGATTAGCCCTGTTTGACAGCAGCAAGGACAGGGTGGTGACCGAGGCCGACTCGCCGGTCGCCAGGATGCCATCCAAGCAGCCAGAGGAGAACCAGCCACCCGCAACGGAACCCGCCCAGCAGCAGCCGCAGGAGCAGCCAAAGCAGGAGTCATCCACGGCAACGGTCGGCGGCTCGATCACCCTTCAGGGGAGCGACCCGGGGCTGCAGGTATCGGTCACAGTGAACCAACTGGTGAACCCCGCCAACCCTGCTCAGGACTTCATGAAGCCGAAGACCGGTAGCAAGATCGTTGCGGTGCAGGTGACGCTCGCGAACGTAGGCCGGGCGGTGTACAGCGATGCTCCGACGAACGGTGCTCTGCTGATTGATGGTGAGGGTCAGCAGTATCGTTCGTCGTTCCATGACGTGCGTGAGGGGCAGTCGCTTAGCGGCATGGTGACGATCAACACGGGGGATTCCCGCAAGGGGATGATCGTGTTCGAGGTGCCTGAGGGGGCGAAGTTGGCCAAGCTCCAGTTCGCGTTGAACAGTGGGTTCGCTGATCAGAAAGGCGAATGGACGCTGTCCTAGGGTGTCCCGTGGATCATTTAGGCCAGGGGCGCCTCGATCGCGGCTCTCGCGCGTAGGCACGGGGGGTAAGCCGGGCCGCCATCCGGACCACGCTGGCGGGGCTGGTGCCCGACCAGCCGATCCCGCCTCCTCGGTCAGGATGATCAGGGGGAGAAGGGGCCTCGTTGGGTGCAGCGCCGATCACTGCGGTCAGCTCCGCCTCGATGAGAGCTTGGTAGATGGTCTCAGCTGCTTGCCGGATCCGTTCGCTCGCCTCGGAGGTCTTGAGTACCTTCAGCACCTCTAACAGGGCAGACTGGTCCAGGGCCATCGTGTGTTTCTCCTCTGCGTGTCACTTGGCGGTTTCACACAGAGACTCACGCGATGGCCCGCTGTCGTTGAAGGCGACGCGCCGTTCGAGGCCGGTTCTACACCACTCGACGGGACGTAACCAAGCGTTCGTGACGGTGAGGTAGGCCAGGCGAAGGAGCACGGCCGATCATCATGCCGCACCCCGCCTCCCTCTCCTGATCGCCGGAACTCGTGCATGCCGCACGTAGCCCTAGCAAAGGGCGTGACCTGGGCGGACGTAATTTTCGGCAGGCGCACCGTCACTGGACTGATCAACGAGTACCGCAGAGCAGCCTGATCGCCGGCAAACGCCCAGCTCAGCAACCGTATCCGCCTTTTTGGCACAGCACAGGCTCTTGAGAGTGAAGCCATCGACACGCAGCACGCGCGGGATCGGCAGCGATGGCAGCGGCAGCCGTATGAGTAGTCGCAGTGCCGTGGATGTCGAGACCGCAAAGGCCAGGACCGCCGAGAGCTGAGCCCCCGCCCGGCTCGCCAGCTCTTTGACCACTGCGCCCAATTGGCCGGTGAGCCTGCTGGTTCGACGCTGGTAGCGCTCGAGCAGCCCGGAACCTGCCCGCGAAACGTCTGCCGCGTGCATCCCCACGCCGGGCAGAGCAGACGCCGTACCTGTACCGACACCACCACCCGCCGCCCGCCGACCGGGACATCCGTGACCGCCCGGCTGCCGTAGCCGTGCACCCGACCGGTCAGTGCCCCGCACACCGGGCACAGTACCGGCTTGTCGCGAGTACGGGGCATGACCCGAATGAGGTCGTCCTCGTCCCTACATCCTCGATGACCAGCAGACAGCTCTGCAAACACCACATCCGCAAGATCGTCGATCTTGAGCCGACCCAGCCTGGCGGGTGATCGCTCAGCGCTACCACCGATTACGGGACAGAGCCGTTAAGTTGACACTCCCCTTTTCGGCAGGCACAGCCCCTGAGGCGTGACGCAACATGCCGTCGGGAAACAGGGTCAGGCAATGGAACGGTCAATCATTCCTCGGCGGATATCCCTCTCCTACCAGCCGATCTTGTTACATTAAGCCCGGCGGTGAACGGAATCGGCGTGGGGAATCGACATGAGCGAGCTACTGCGGTGGGAGTTGGAAGAGGGTTCGGTTGTGGTGGAGGTCGCCGACGAGGATGCAGGTGGCTTCCAGTCGGCGTCCGTCTCCCCCGACGGCATCGTCTATGAGGTGAAGGATCGTTTCGAGGACGCCTTGCAGAACGTCCGCACCGCAGCGGCCTCAGCCTTGCGCACTTTCAGGGACAAGGCGCTGAACCCCGACGAGGTGGAGATCGAGTTCGGGGTGAAGTTCAACGCCGCCGCCGGGGCCATCATCGCCAAGACGGCAGGGGAGGCGCACTTGAAGGTCAAGCTGACCTGGTCCCGTGGCTGACCATGGGTGAGCCGCGGTGGCAGGCCCAGATCCGGGCGGGAAAACAGCTGGGCGCAGGTTTCCTCCTGGACGAGCGCCATGTCGTGACCTGTGCTCACGTCGTCCCGGGGATGGAGCAGGCCGTGGTCTCCTTCCCCGCAACCGCCGGCAGGCACGCCGGTCTGTCGGCCTCCGTCGTGCACCGTGGCCCCTGGGCCAAGCCGCACGACCACGGGGATGTCGCCGTCCTGCGGCTCGATGGGCCCGTCGACATCGAACCCGCCGTGCTGGCCAGGCCGGACCAGTTGCGCGTGGCCGGAGCCGGGGAGCTGAAGGCATACGGGTTCCGCAAGGGCAATGAGGTGACGGGGTCAATCGCGACAGTGACAGCGGACTGGACGCACTCACTGTTGGGTGAGTGGACGCAGCTCACCAGCGTCACGGGGCACGGCGAGCGACTGGAGCGGGGCTTCAGCGGCGCCGCCGTCTACTCGCCTCGCTCCGGCCTGGTGGTCGGCATGGTGACCGACGCGGACCAGGACCCCTCGCGCCGTACCGGATTGATGCTTTCCTGCCGGGCGCTCCGCGAGCACTGGGAGGATCTCGACGACTGGCTCGCGCCCGCATGGGCGACCCAGGAGGACTGGCGTGAGCTGCGCCGACTGGTGCGAGAGCTGGTGGCGCCAGAGGCCGCCGCACGCGCCTACCTCAGCGCCTTTGCCGGGCGTCCGCTCGACAAGGAGTTTGGCTCAGCGTGGGATGCTGTCCGGTTCGTCGTGGAGGAACATCCGGCGGATGGCGACTGGCGGCAGGGCGAAGAACTGGCGGCACTGCTCGACTCGATGGCCGCTCACCTGCCCAGGCAGCACGCGTTCGAGCGTCTGCTGGCCTGGCGCAGGCGAGTTTTAGCACGCCCCCCAAGCAGGCACACGGCCACTGGACCTCCGTCGATCATCATCAAGATCGAGGCGAGCGGCGGAGGAGGGAACCAGGTCACGTTTTCGACCTGGGGTGCAGGGGTACGCCCGCTGTTCCGGCACCACGAGCGGGTGCCCACTAGGCGGGTACGCGCCCTGGTGGAGCAGGAGCTCCCGGCCTTCCTCGGGTGTGTGGAGGGACAGGAGTTCCTCGTCGAGTTCGTGCTGCCGGAGACCTGGCTGGACAAGCCCGTCGAGGAGTGGGGCAGCGACCCGGATGACCGCGAGCCACTCGGCCTGCTCTACCCCGTGGTCGTCCGGGACGTCAAGCGCCTGCGGCCGGGGCCGCGGCGGGCCATGGCGCTAACCCGCTGGTCCAGGCTGCGCAAGGTCGGGGCGCTGCAACCTGATCTCGTCGGCTGCCGCGACGCGCGCGACAATGGGGCGCTCAGGAGATGGATGGCGCGCGACGAACGCTCGGTGATCGTGCACGCCGCTCTGCACAAGCCGCTGCGCATGATGGCGCTCAAGTACGGCGTCCCCGTCATGGTCTGGTCCCGCGGGTCCTGCACCGGCCATGAGCACGGAGCCTGCGCAGAGGAGCTCTTCCTGGAGGACGTGGTCCGGATAATCAGTGAGATTCACCCAGACGACTTACCCCGGCATGTCCGGCGGCTCCGATCCGGGGACGCGGCTGGGGACAGGAAGATCGCACTCTTCTGGGACGATCCGCAGCGCTTGGCGGACCCGCCGCTGGCGATGGCACGGTGAGAGGGACGATGACCGACTGGCTGATCTACACAGGGAACCGGCCACCGCACGACGGCATCGACCGGCTGCCTCCGCCGCCTCCCTGGCGGACCTTCGATGGCAGCCCCTTGGTGCCGTCCGCTCCGAGCGAGCCGACCGCCACGCATCAAGCGCAGAGCTACCGCCCGGCGCCCGAGGCCATCGAACAGGTGAACGCGGCACTCTACCTGCGCCGCCCGCTGCTGGTGACGGGCCGTCCAGGAACGGGGAAGTCCAGCTTGGCCTACTCCGTCGCCCACGAGCTCAGACTCGGCCCGGTGCTGCACTGGCCGATCACCAGCCGGACAACGCTGCGCGACGGCCTGTATCAGTACGATCCTCTCACCCGGCTCTACCAAGTCGGCAGCCACGACGGCAGCACGATGGAATCCGAAGAGGACATCGGGCGGTACATCCGCCTTGGTCCGTTGGGCACCGCGCTTCTTCCGTCCGCACGGCCGCGGGTCTTACTCATTGATGAGATCGACAAGAGCGACATCGATCTGCCCAACGACCTGCTCACGATCTTCGAGAAGGGCGAGTACGAGATCCCCGAGCTGGCCCGGCTGGCCCGGCCCGAAGTGAATGTCATGACGGCAGACAGCGTGGAGCGCGCGACCGTGACCAGCGGGCTAGTGCGGTGCAACGCGTTCCCACTCGTCATCATGACCAGCAACGGTGAGCGCGAGTTTCCCCCGGCGTTCCTGCGCCGATGCATGGTCGCCCGGCTGCCGCAGCCGGACCGGGACACGCTCACGGAGATCGTCCGCGCACACCTCGGCGAGCTGGCCGACCAGAGTGAGGACCTGATCGAGCGTTTTCTCGCCCGAAAGAACGCGGGCGAACTAGCCACCGACCAACTGCTCAACGCCGTCCATCTGATCCATCACGCCGCCGCGACCGCGGAGGACCGCGTCATGCTCGCCGACAAGATCATGCCGTATCTGGGCCGGAGCGAGGATGGGATGGCCGAGCCGAGCGATGTCGATTGACCGCTTCCACGCAATCCTCGGCGAGCTCGGCGCGGACCTGACCCCCCGGGAGCTCGCCGAGACGCTGTGGCTGGCCTGTCACACGGCGGCCGGCGATGCCGCTGCAGCCTCCTCGCCGCCGGCGCCCCCGCCCGCCGCTGCTCGAGTGGCCTCCCCCGATCATGCGGCACGCGGCACGGCCGACGGCCCCGCCGTTGGGCGCTCGGTGGCCGGACGGCGTGCCAGCCGGGAACTGCACGTACCGCAGCGAAGCGAGCGGGGTGGAAACGCGGTGGCCGTGCTGACACCGGGCGCCCCCATGCTGAGCAGGCCGCTCGACCTGTCCCGGGCGCTGCGGCCGCTCAAACGTAAGGTGCCCACGGGCCGTCCAGAGATCCTGGATGAGGAGGCCACCGCCGCCCACATCGCCGAGCAGCCCCGAGGCAGACGTCGCTGGGCTCCGGTGCTCGCGCCCGGGTGGGAACGCCGGCTGGAGCTCGCCCTCGTTTTTGACGCGAGCGCATCCATGCCGATGTGGCAACCGCTCGCCCACGAGCTGGCTGAGCTGTTCGCCCGCGTGGGCGCGTTCAGGGACGTACGGCTCTGGAACCTCGTGCCGTCCCGCGACGAACTCTTCGTCGGACCCGCGCTCGACTCCGGCGCCATCACGAGTCCCGGCATGTTGGTAGACCCGTCGGGCCGCCGGGCTGTGCTGGTGCTGAGCGACTGCGCTGGGCCTCACTGGTGGGACGGCCGGGCCGGGCGGGTGCTGCATCGGTGGGCAGCGCACGGGCCGACCGCCATCCTGCAACCGCTCCCCGAACGTATGTGGTACCGCACCGCGATCACCACGGCGGCCGCGCTGGCGACTTCGTCCCGACCGTACGCGCCGAACGGGATGTTGCGCTGGTCCCCGGTCGATGGCGCCGACGACGTACCGGGCGGCGCGCTGCCCGTGCCTGTGATGGAGATCGCCCCGAACTGGCTCAGGAATTGGTCCCATCTAGTCGCGGGAACAGCCGGCGACGGCGTCCCCGCGGCCGTCGCCTGCCTGACTGGCGCGTCACCACCGCGGGAGGTGTGGGTCGAGGACGAGCACGCGCTGCCCGTCGAGGATCGGGTGGCCCGGTTCCGGGCGATCGCCTCTCCGCAGGCTTACAGGCTGGCCGGATACGTCGCGCTCACCACCCCGTGGTTGCCGATCATGAAGATCGTGCTGCGCCGGTTGATCCCGGGCTCCCGGCCCGCCCATTTGGCGGAGCTCATCCTAAGCGGTTTGCTGAGGCCTGACGATACGGGCCAGGGGCTGTACACGTTCGTGCCCGGAGCCCAGGAGGCACTGCTGGAGACGCTGACGAACTCGGCCGCCTGGCACGCCATCGACATGCTGCAGGAACACACCGTCACAGCGGAAATCTCGGCAGAGATCGAGGCCGGGCTGAGGTCGGGCGCAGCCGGTTTCACCTCGCTCCTGCGAGTGGAGCCGGGCCGGGGAAACGTGGCGCTGGGCGAAGGGTCGCCGCCCTACGCCGTCATCAGCGCGCGCGCCGCGTCGTTCTTCGGCCTGGAGCTCGCGCCCGATCTAATAGGAGGGCCCTTGAGCTCTGGACCGGTGTCCGGTTCAGAGGCGGCCCTGCTCTCCGGACCGGTGCCGGAGATGGCGCGGGCGTTCCAGCCGAGGGCGCACCTACGGGCGTTGATCGAGGAGCAACTCGGCTCAGGGACGGTGATCCTCCGCGGAGGTTCTGGCACGGGAAAAAGCCAACTCGCGGCCGCGTGCGCACGCGACCACGCCGCCGCCGGAACGCCGGTCTTCTGGGTGAACGCGGCCACCATCCACCACTTGCTGGACGGGCTGAACGCCATGGCCACCGCGCTCGGCCCGCCGGAAGATCACGAGGATCCACCCCTCACCGCCGAGCGCGGGAACCCCTCACTCCGTCGGCATCTGCTCATTCTGGACGACGCGGCGAACCCTGAACTGGTGGCCAGGACACTGCGGTCCTACCAGACGGACAAGGTGATCTTAACCACCCGGGACCGACAGTTCGACGCCCTAGGCCACTTGATCGAGGTCACCAGGTTCACCGATCAGGAGGCGCTGTCCTACCTCCGCGAGACCGTCGGCGAGGAGCACGCGGAGATCCTCCTGCCCATGCTGGGACGAGTGCCGGCCATCCTGTCGCTAGGGGTCGAGTCGGTCATTCGCCATTTTCCCAACGGGCTCGAGGCTCTGGAAAGATGGGCAGCCCAGGGGCTGGGCTCCTCAGGGTCCCACCTCTTCGACCTCCTGCTCGACAAGCTGCCCAGGGAGCAGGTCCGGCTGCTGGAGGAGCTGGCTCTGCTCGACCCGCGGGGCATCTCGGTCAGGATGTTTTCGGCCGAGGGAGAGCGGGCCGTGCTCGAAGCCCTGACCGAATCCGCTCTGGTTGGCTTCAGGGACGGATGGGTCGTATTTATTCACGACATCATCCAGGAAGCCGTACGGGACCGAGCCGGGAGAAGGATCTGGGACGCGCTGGCGAACGCCATCCGCCGCTGCGAGCTGATCTACGGCATCGAGGCGGCGGACGCGTGGCGGGACCTGGAATTCCTGAATGTACTCATTGATCACGCGACGGCCCTTCTGGAGCACACGATCCGGCTGGCCGACCGCGACAACGAGCCGCACCGCCTCCACACCGCACTGTCAGACATCCTCGACCTGCACGGCCATGCGCTGGGCTTGCTCAACACAGTCAGGGACTTCTCTGGCGCGATCTCCATCGCGCAACAAGTCTTGGAACACGCGACGCCCCTGCTGCCGCAGGACCATCCGGGACTGACCCGCGTCCGCAGCCACCTGGCGACTGCCTACGAAATGACCGGCCGCCACGACCAGGCCATCAACCTGCACGAAGAGGTCCGAGACGCCAGGCTCCGCACGCTGGGCTCCGACCACCCCGACACGCAGGACGCCAGAGACGGCCTGGCGTTGGCGTATCTCGGCGCCGAGCGCTACTGGGACGCCATCGACCTGCAGGAACAACTGCTGACCGATCGGCAGCGAACGCATGGCCTCGACGATGCCAAGACGCTCATGGCGTACAACAATCTCGCGCTCTCCTATCTCAGCGTCGATCGAGCGGACGAGGCCGTGACGCTGCTGGAGACGGCGGCGGAGACCGGCGCCAGAGCGATCGGGGAGAGCCATCAGACCACGCTCATCACGCTGGACAACCTCGCATTGGCCTACGCGCGGCTCGATCGGGAGGACGAGGCCGTCGACCTGCACCGTCTGGTGGTAGACCGCAGGACGCTAACACTGGGGGAGAAACACCCGGATACTCTCATCTCGCTGCACAATCTCGCGGACGTCTACCAGCGGGTCGGCCTGCTGCCAGAAGCGATCACGCTCTTCCAAGACGTGCTGGCGACCAGGGAAGATCTGTTGGGCGCGGACCATCCAGACACGGTGGCGTCACGCACCGCGCTCGTGTTAGCTCACGAGCGGGCGGGTGACCTCGAGGCGGCCATCGCGGTGTGCCGACAGGGCGTCGAGCGGCTGCGGATCCTTCTGGAGGAACAGGCCGGCCCCCAACTGCTCGTCCTGGCACAAGCTCTGACCCAGCTGGCCTTCCTCCAGGCGGCCTGGGGAGGCGCCGTCGAGCGCGACGCCGCGCTGAACGAGGTGGCGGTGCTCGCGGACAGGATGGCCAGGAACGGCGACATCGCCTGGGCAGAGGAGGTCATCGAGCAGGCCAACCGGGTCAGGCGCTCGGGCGTCGCCCGCCGAGTCCCGGCCCGCGATGGAGATCGCAGGCTCCCGTCTGGCGAGCTCGACCCGGAACTTGAGAGCGTCTTTAGTACGCTCTCCGAGCTCGATCCCGTGGGGGACCGTGTCGCCGGGGTGTTGAGGCGGTCGTTCGACCAGGTGCTCGATGGCGTGCGCACTGGCCGCTTCCGATGGGATCAGCTTACGAAAACCGAGAAGACCGGCATGGCGAGCTGGGTGGCGATGTGGTTAGGCCGTGAGTTCGGCCTGCCTGACGGCGTGGATCAGGATTACGAGATCGACGGGGTGGAGGTGGGCTGCTCGTTCAGCACCAGCAGCGGGGGCTGGATGTTCGCGCCGAGCCGGATCGGCGGCGTGCGCGTGCTGCTCTGGGCGAATGACGAAGGCTCTGTCTGGGGCATGGGCGTGCTCCGCGTCCAGCCCCGCTTCCTTGCGAAGGGAGGCAACCGGGATGGAAGACGTCGGCTCAACAAGCTCGGGCACGCCGCCATCCGCTGGATCCACGACCACGCTCCGCTCCCCCGAAACGTGCTACTCAGTCTTCCCTCCGAGGACATCGACGCGATCTTCCGTGCGGGCAGCGTCCACCAACGCCTTAGAGAGCTGTTTTTGCGGGCGCAAGGCCGGATCGTCAGCAGTACCGCCGTGGCCACCGTCGCCATGACGGAGTTAGGGACGAGACGCGTCAGAGATGTCCGCGGCCCACTTGGCCTCGAAGGCATCGTCATCCTCGGCAACCACCGTGAGCATTGCCAGATCGCCGAGGCCCTGGCGCTCCCAGTGCCCAGCCAGGGCGAACTCATGAGTATCCGGCTCGCGCGCCGCGCGCCGCACCACCATGAGGCACCCTGGGTGGAGATTCGCGGCGAACAATGGGTTGTCGCCCAGGAGGAGGATCCCGTTCAGCCCGCTCCACCCCTGCTGTAAAGACCTTGGTGCCGCCGGAGGGCTCCCGTCAATCAGTCCCCGGACGAGTCTCTGCGCATGGCGTACTCAGGAAGCTGCGGAGGCATGGAGGGCCGTGCGCAAACGGCTCGCTGCGACGCGGACCTGCTCCAGGCTTGGGAGATGCACCACTCCGAACCTAGACGCCCGTTCCAGTTGAATCGGGTGGAAGTGAAAGGGCGGAACAGCGTCGGCCAGAAGTTCGCTCGTTGGAATCTTGCGTCCCTGACCGTCCTTGTGGAACTTAGCGTTCTTCACAAGCAGGCTACATACCGTACGACCGCACCAGAAGTCGACTCGAAAAAGCGCGTCCGCGAGCGGGTGCATCCGTACGTCGAGCCCGGCGTTGCGGAGATGCACGACCACGAAGATCTCCCGGAGGAAGGAGTAGTAGGCGTTCCCAACCCTCCAGCGCATGGAATCTGTGGCTACAGCCCTGCTGGGCCCGCCCGGCGCTGACGATACCTGGGTGATCTTGTCCTGAGCGGGACGCCACAGCATCTCGTTTCCCCGAGGATCGTCATGGACGAACGCCCGGAACTGCTGCCAGGTGGGCAGCGTTTCCAATGACTCCACTGCGAGATGGAAAGTATGGGTGAAAGCGAAGTCCGGATGCCAGTCGACGATCGCCTTGACGCTCTCAGCCGTGGCGCGCTTCACCTCGCCGAGGGCATGCTCGGTCGACATGCAGACGCGCTCCACATCTTCAGGAGTCAGACGGTAGATGGTGGAGGTTTGATGTGCGAGCACCTGTGGGACGACCGTGTCCTTCTTGGCTGGGTCGTCAAGCCATCGTTGGAGTACGGCCTCGGTGAGGCTGGTCACGTTGAACAGGTCGAGCACATCTTGAGCGGTGGTGCGAAAGATCACAGTGGCCCCATCCGAGGGTTGCGGCCTGCAGGGACATCGAACCGTTCTATAGGCGAAGATACGCGGCGCCACCGACAAATATGGAATCAAAGCGGGCATGGCTGGATCTACCTAGCTAGATGCCGTTATCTGCCGACAACTTGCCGGATCCTGCCGCAGAGGCTAGTCTCGAGAGGAGAGATCTTGATGGGGAGTTGGCCTCATTGCGATCCATGACCGGGAGCGAGGGCCTCTTGGTAGACGTCGTCTGGACGAACGACAAGCTGGGAACGCGGATTCGCGTTGCCCTATGGCTACATAGTGAAGTTGGCGAAGGAAACCGGTTCAACAAGCAGCAGCTGAGGAAAGCAATCCCCGGCATTGAGCAGGTGGACCGGCGGATGCGAGACCTCCGGCCGGCCGGCTGGGTCATCAAGACCTACCGCGACATGGCCAGCCTGGGCCCAGATGAGCTGTACCTCGAGAAGGTCGGTACCCACATTTGGGAGCCTGGGCAGCGCTCGGTTGGGCTGCGAACGATCAGCGGCAAGCTTCGCCGCGAGGTCATGGAGCGGGACAACCATCGCTGTGTCCGCTGCGGCATAAGCGCCGGCGAGGAATACCCCGACGATTCCGGCAGCCACGCAAGGCTCACCCTTGGGCACATCACGCCACACAAGCACGGTTCGGCTGCCCGGCTCGAGGATCTTGTTACGGAGTGCGCGCGATGCAACGAGACCGCCAGGCACCTGACGGGAGCCCAGCTCTCCGCCGAGCAGATATGGGACCGTATACAGGAACTGCCCAGAAGGGAAAAGACGAAGCTGTTGACCTGGATGGTGGCCGATCGAAGGGCCGCGACGGAAACCGAACTGATGTGGGCGCGTTACCGCCAGCTTCCCGCCGCGCATCGGGACGCCCTCAAGAAGCAGCTCGGCATCGTGCTAGGGAGCGGCAGTTGAGCATCAGCAGCGACGTCACCCAGCCTGTGAACGACTCGGAGCTGGAAGCGGTCTTCTCCCATCTCATGGGCCTCGACGAGGATGGCGCGAGAATCGCAAAGTCACTCCGGAGGACGTTCGACATGCTCCTGGATGGTCAGCACACCGGCCGTTTCCGCTGGGAGCAGTTGCACAAGACTGAGAAGACCCACTGCGGGACTCTGGTCGAGATCAACCTTCAGCGGGAGTTCGACTTCGACGATGGTCACCTACTGGACTACTCGATCGTCGGAGTTGAGGTGGACTGTAAGTACTCCCAGGATCTCGGGGATTGGATGATCCCGCCGGAGGCAGTCGGGCAATTACTCTTAGGTCTCTGGGGGAATGATCAGCTTGGTCAATGGTCTGCGGGCCTGGTTCGTGCGCATCCGCGCCTTCTGACGTCGGCCAAGGGAAACCGTGATCTCAAGCGCCGCCTGACAAAGGAAGGCAAGAAGACCATTCGCTGGCTGTTCCGGAACGCCCCACTCCCGGAGAATGTGCTGCTCCGCATACCAGAGGAAGATGTTGCTGCTGTCTTCGCCTGTGGGCCTGCGGGACACAAGTGCAAAGGTCATGGGAGCAAACGCGTAGACGAACTCTTTCGCAGAGCACAGGGTCGGCTGGTCAGCAGGACGGCTGTGGCAACCGTGGCGCAGCAAGAAGACTACATGAAGCGGATCCGCGGAAATGGCGGCGCTCGCTCCAGGCTCCAGCCTGAGGGCATCGTGATCTTCGGCCAGTATGACAGCCACAGGGACCTTGCTCGTCAGCTTGGGATTCCAGTCCCTGGCGCGGGTGAGTCCATCAGTGTCCGGCTCGCGGAGCGCGGCCCCGAGCATGGCGACCTGCCGTACATCCTTCTCGAAGGGAAGCGATGGGTAGTCGCAGGACCTGATGATCCAGTAGAACCCGCTCCTACCCTGCCAGAGATCAAGCGATCCCCCTCAGCGCAGGAGTAGCTCTTCAGAGGAGCGGCGGGCCACCCGATGTTGCGGGCAAGCGGGCTCTAAGTGGGCGTTGCGCGAGTTGATGCCCCTTTCGTCCTTTGCCTTGGGAAGGCGGGCTGGTCAGAGCGTCATCAGCTGGGCCGGGGGCGTGGCTGAGCGAACAATCCTGGCTCGGTCTCGACGAGAATGCCCTGGTTGACCAGGCGCTTGAGCTTGGCGCGGATGTTCTCGGTGTTCTTCTTCACGATGGGCAGGTCCAGCGCCTCGCAGAGGTCACGAGCTCGTAGTGGGCGGCCGAGGTCGGCGAAGGCGTCCAGAATCTGCCGGTAGGCGGGGTGGTCCGGGACCACGGGAGGCGGTGGGGCCGGCTCGGGTCCGGATTCGTCGGCGAGGGACAGCAGGGTCTTACGGGTGATCCGCAGGTGCTCGATCGCTTCGTGCAGTTCGCCGAGGTGCGCGGCCATGGCGTCAATCTCCGCCTGGGTCTGCTCGATCTGGCCGGTCAGGGCGCGCTCGCGGGCGTCGATCTTGTTCAACAGCCACGTGTCGGGGTCCGGTTCCTGTGCATCTGACCTGGTCATGTCGACCGCCACGACGGTGCGGGGGCGCGGGTCAACCGGCGGGACATCACGTCGCTCATCGCCCAGTACACCCGTGATTCGGAGCTGGCCGGCAGGTGTTCATAGTCGCGGACCAGGCGCCGGTGCAGCATCAAGGTGCCGTACGTCTGCTCGACGATCCATCGTTTCGGCTGGGGGACGAACCCCTGGTCGGCGGGGTTGCGTTCGACGATCTCCACGTCGATCCCGAGCCCGGCCCCATGGTCGACGACCGTGTTCTTGAACCCCTGATCGACCAGGGCTTTGGTCACCGTGCCGGAGGTCTGGGCTGCGACGCGGTCCAGCAGAGCGGTCCCGGCAGTGTTCTCGTGCGCGGAGGCGGCCAGCACCACCACCGCGATGACCAGGCCGAACACGTCCACGGCCAGCCCTCTCTTGCGGCCCGGCACCTTCTTGGCCGCGTCCCTGCCCGTCGTGGTGGCGGGGACCCCGGCCGCGACGTGGACACTCTGGGTGTCCAGCACCACCAGACTCGGATCGGCTAATCGTCCCTTCTGCTCCCGCATGTGCCAGCGCAGCAGGTCATGGATCTTCTGGGCGGTGCCGTCGTCACGCCACTTGGCGAAGTAGTAGTAGGTCGCGCTGCCGGGCGGCAGGTCGTGTGGCAGGTAGTCCCACTGGACGCCGGTCCGCCCCTGGTAGAGGATCGCGTTCACGATCTCGCGCATCTCGTATTTGCCCTGGTGGCCGCTGACAGAGCGATGCGTGGCCTTCCACGCCGTGATGATCGGCTCGATCAACGCCCATTGCTCGTCGGATAAGTCGCTCGGGTACGGCTTGCGCTCACTCACCCGGCCATCCCAGCACATCCGAGCCCACCAACCGGCGGTAACGCTACAAATCCACTCGATCACACTGCGACATCATGGACATCAACTCACACAACACCCTCTAATACCGCGAATCCGGGCATATTGAGTAATCTTCCCGTGTGGGCGATGAAGATCAGACAGTGCCGTTTGCTGATCTGGCGACGGCTGATCTCGTGGTGGATGCCGTCTTTGCGGGCGGCAGTGCGGGCAACACGTCCGACGATCCCTTGGCCCGGCTCCTCCCTGGAGTCGGCAACCGGGGCGGTTTCCGTTGCAACGGTTCCCCCACGCGACAAAGCGTCCGATTCGCGGTCCTCTTCACCACAGGCGCCGAGCCTGACTGGCCGGACGAACTAGACGCTCAGACCGGCCTCTTCACCTTCTACGGAGACAACCGTCGTCCTGGCACGGAACTCCACAAGACTTCGCGTCGCGGCAATCTCCTGCTCCGCGATGCCTTCAATTGGAGCCACAGCGACGCTCGAGTGCATGTGCCACCATTCTTCCTGTTCGAGAAGGCAGCCCCTGCTGGCCGTGATATCCGATTCCGTGGCCTTCTTGCGCCGGGCGGCGCCGCACTGACGTCCGACGATGAGCTGCAAGCGATCTGGCGTTCGACCCGCGGCATTCGGTTCCAGAACTACCGTGCACGGTTCACGGTTCTCGACGTCCCGAAGATCCCGCGAGCGTGGATCACGGATCTCGTCAGCGGAGACCCACTCGGCCCGAACTGTCCTCCGCCATGGCGTAATTGGGTTGAAGCCCGCACCTACCAAACGCTCCTCGCGCCGTCCACCACGATCATTCGGAGTACGGCGGAGCAGCAACCGGACGCGGGTGGCAAGCTGATGGTGGAAGCCATCCACAGACACTTTGCCGGCCGTCCCCATGACTTCGAAGCCTGCGCCGTCGAAATCTGGCGGATGCTAGCCCCTTCGACGGGCGCCTGTGAGGTCACCCGGCATAGCCGCGATGGCGGTCGCGATGCTGTTGGCGAGTATCTTCTGGGGCCTGAGAGCGATCGGGTAGCCGTCGAGTTCGCTCTCGAAGCTAAGTGCTATGCCCCGAGCAACTCCGTGAGCGTCGAGGACGTGGCCCGGCTGATCTCCAGGATCCGACACCGCCAGTTCGGCGTGTTCGTGACAACCTCGCACTTCAACAGCCAGGTCTATAAGGAAGTTCGCGGCGATGCGCATCCCATCGTCATGATCTGTGCCCGCGACATCGTCGATGTCCTCCGGCGTCATGGGTACGGAGACGCAGAAGCCGTACAAGCATGGCTCGAGCACCGGTTCGCGGCATCGGCATGATCGGCCTGGCTTCCGGGAAGCTTTACCTTCACGCTGTCCGCATACACCTTCCCAACCTCGGGAAATTGTCAGCCAGTGGCGCTAGAGTCGCTCGCATGTTCGGGACTGGGTTCGAGTGCAGCGATCACCGCCTCAACGGCGGCGGTCAGCGCTTCGTGCTCCCAGAGGCGGACAACTCGCCATCCAGCAGATCTCAGCGCCTCGTTAACCGCCTGGTCGCGTTCCATGTTCCGGCGAAGCTTGGGCGTCCAGTACCACTCATTCGTCGTGGGTTGCCGACCGTGCTCCGGGCAGACGTGCCAGAAACAGCCGTCCACGAAGACAGCAACCTTCCGCGCCGTGAAGACGATGTCCGGACGGACCTTCAGCTTCCCAAGATCGAGGCGAAGATCCTTACGGTATCGATACCCCAGCCGGTGCAGCGCGCTGCGCAGCACTACCTCCGGCTTGGTGTTCGCCCGGCGGTTGGCCTGCATGTTCCGCGATCGGCCCTCGTTGAGCGGCGCTGGGTACAGCCCGCGTTCATGGGCCTGCTCTCTGGCTTGAAGTCTCTTCCGGTCAGACACAATCGTTCCGATGGGCTCATCGCTCCCTGTCTTCTCCGAGAAGATACAGCTGCCCACCGGTCCGTGCCGTATCCAGACTATGAAAGGGGTCCCTGTGACCGAAAAGCAACTTCGGGTCATTGAGATCTGCGCTGGAGCCGGCGGCCAGTCCCTTGGGCTGGAGAAAGCAGGCTTCGATCATGAGCTCGCCATCGAGCTGGACGATAACGCAGTTAACACACTGAAGCACAACCGGCCTGACTGGCAGGTGGCCCATGGGGATGTGGCGGATCCTCGTGTGTGGGACCCAGAGGACTACGAGCCCGACAAGCGAGGCGGCGAGCCGATCGACTTGTTCGCTGGGGGGGTTCCGTGCCCACCCTTCTCCATCGCAGGTCGGCAACTGGGCGCGAATGACGAGCGAGATCTATTCGCCTGGGCCATTGAGCAGGTCCGCACCCTCCGCCCTCGAGCCCTCATGCTGGAGAACGTTCGCGGGCTGAGCATGCCTCGCTTTGCAGGTTACCGGCAGCATGTCTTGGACCGGCTCAAGAAGTTCGGTTACGCCGCCGAATGGAAACTCCTCCAGGCGTCTGACTACGGGGTTCCCCAGCTTCGCCCTCGGTTCGTGCTCATCGCGATGGCTCCTGACGACTTCGAGCACTTTCACTGGCCTGAGCCGACGGGCGATCCTTCCACGGTGGGCGAGACCCTGTACCACCTTATGAAGGCGAACGGCTGGGCAAGAGCCGAAGAGTGGCGCGACCGCGCCAACGACATCGCCCCTACGATCGTGGGCGGGTCCAAGAAGCACGGCGGCGCGGACCTCGGCCCAACCCGCGCAAAGCGTGCATGGAGCGAGATGTGGGTTGATGGCCACGGGCTGGCGGATCATGCACCTTATACAGATGACGACATAATCGTCGACCGCGGACCGAAGCTCACGGTGGAGATGGTCAAGTACCTCCAGGGGTGGGACGACGGCGACTTCAAGTGGGAGTTCAAGGGCAAGAAGACCTCGAGCTATCGCCAGATTGGAAACGCCTTCCCTCCACCTGTGGCCAAGGTACTCGGAGAAGCCATCGCCGCCGCGCTCCATAAGAGAACCCAGCGGAGAGAGCAGACCTTCCGTGAGCCTCAAGATCCGATCTATCTTGCGCTTCGCAACCACGGCGACTTCATGACCGCCACCGACCTTGCTGCCATGTTGGAGCTGGAGCTCAAGGAGCTGGAACGTCGGATCAATCTCCTAGGGCGGGACTTCCAGATCGAGGTCCGCAACGGGACCGAGCCCGCAGCGTACAAGCTTGGAGCATTTAAGGCATTTATGGGCCAGGATGACCACATTCGTCACGATCAGTTCGAAAAGTACCGGTCTCGCATCAGCTAACCAGTGCAACCGGCAGGAAACATCTTCATAACATCACATCCCCCTCTAGCATCTCGGACTTCCCGCGCTATTAAATGGCAGCAGACAGGGTAGGGTAGCCGCCCATCTCCACCCTTTGCCTTGGCTATGAGGGGGATGTGATGACTGCGCTCACCATTCTCCGGGAGGGAAGGCAGTCCATCTATCTGTACTCGGCGGGCGAGGACGTCGCAAGGATTCCCGACTGGCTCATCGCCTGGATGCGACTAGGGATTAAAGTAGCCAAAGATCCCCCTGTCCCCGGACAGCAGACGATTCTGGCCGTCTCAACGCCGACAAAGAAGCTTGCCACCGCTGCCGTCGCTCTGGGCTATACGTGCCAGCGGTACACCCATACCGGCGGAGCATCAGCGTCTACCAACCTGTCCATCGCCCCCCACGCTGTTGCGCCAGGCATGAGGATCTGGGTGAGAGCTCCCAAGCGGATCATCGTGGGCGACTACCTAGGGGGACTTCCGGACCGCATCCATTTAAGCACCCCAAAAACTGGAGCGTTCCAGGCACAGGCAGTGCGCGCAATTAGAACCCTTCCGCATGGGATGGCAATCCGCGACGCGTCCCTGGAGTTGAGCTCCGATGAGGATCGGGCATTCGTTAGATCTCTTCTGCCTAACAGTGACCCCGAAGATTTTCTATCGTCCTGGGACTGGAGTCTGATTCTAGTCGGGTCTCCAACGCAACTTCGGGCTGATCTCGCCGAGCGCATTTCGATGAGCTCCACATCGCCCTACTTCGGGTCCATCGGCACGGTGGTCAGGCCATTTGAGCACACCGCTCCGGTCGGGTGGCGGAGCTCGATCATGTCCGCCCGTGCAGACGCGCCAGCCTGGGAGAAGTTTCCGTCTGCACCGCAGACAGTAATCCTCGATGGGGCTTATGCAATCAGCCGATGGCTGTCCGAGTGCCAGGCCCCGGTGATAATCGCAGTCGTGGAGCGAACTGAGCTGGGCGTGGAGGCTGCGGTGGCAGCGTTAATGCAGGAACGTTCCTATGCAGCTCCGGTCTACGACCACGAACTCTCATGGCAGCCCCCCCAGGGTTGCGAAGTACTCGCATTCCGGAGATCTCTGTGAGCTTGATCGCCGCCGCGGACGCCTGCTATCTGAGCGCGGTAGAAGCCGCGCAACGGGTTCACGTCGATGACTCTGCTGCTCACCGCTTCTCGAGAGAGGTGCGCACTCTCATACAGGCATCGAAGGGCGAGGCGGACTACCCAGCTTGGGGATTGCTTGCGCAAGTGGCCAATTCAGCTCGGTGGCACGGACTCTACGATCCGATTCCTTTTGCCAGCAAAACATCCACGACTGCACCCCTTCTCAGGGAGCTGATGCAGGCTGCAAAGCGTCTTTCGGCGAGCGCTCCCGCTCACATCCAATCACTGGTCGCCAATCTGCGCTCGGCCGCCGAAGCCTATCTCGCAAGTGGCAACGAGCCGTTCGCGATGGCCCTCACGGATACCCTCAGCATAAGTGATCGACATCAACGCTACGTGGTGGTGCGAAACCGCAGGACGGCCATCGCGGTGGAGCAATGGATGCGGAGCAACGCAGGCGTTGCGGAGTGCGTACTGGTGCCCGGCGAGTATTCGCGGAGCGAGGTCGGCACGCTTGCGGTCCTATGCGGCCCTAGCTTCGTATTTCCCGCCCAAATATTGACAACTCCCCGCGCTTCCGCAGTCCGCCTTGTCCATCACCACTGGGTACGTGACGATGACACGATTCCCGGCATATTCGGACAGTTCGCCACAGTTGCCCTTACCGCCCACATCCGCGAGCCTGCGCAGCCGGCCAAAAACTGGCAGCCTTGGAGTGGCACCAAGGCATCGGAACTAGTGATCAACCCAGATTGGGATGCGGTTATAGCCTCCGCACCGCACACGGCGGCTGCAAATACCGAGACCGTCCATGCCCGTCTCGCTGTTCTGAGCGGGAGGCACGCGATCTGGCTGCCGAGCGAGGGAGAGCGAATCCGCGGGCTCGATCCTTCAGCACCACCTGGGGAACGCGTATTCTCCATGCCCATGTCTACGGTGGCTCAGGGCTCGATCCTTGTCCTGCGATCCGGCATCAGTGAGGCTGCGACTACTCGAAGCGTTGCCTACGCTCTGCTCGGCGACAAAGACGCGGCCAAGATCCAGAGGTTCCAGGAAGAGTGGAAACGTCGGCTGCGCACCATCCTGGACGAGCATGGCCCCACCGAAGTCGGTAGAAGGCTACAGTCGTTCGGTGTGAATGTGCACAATATTGCCCACTGGGCTAGTGATGAGCTGATCCAACCGCGCAAAATCGAGTACTTCAAAGTCCTTCTTCTGCACATACTCGGAATTAGCGAACCTGCCCCGTACATCGAAGCAGGCCGGAAGCTGCGCAGAGCTGTGGCGACAGCTGGACATCGGCTTACCGAAGCATTGGAGCGTAAAGCCGACAGCTGCGATCTCCGGCAGTTAGAAGTTGGCGGAGTTTTGGAGCTCCATCTGGACGAGCTTCCTGGCGCTGCACCCATGACGGCATATCAGGTGCTGGCTATCCGAGAGGAGCTCACGAAGGTCGCACTACACGACTGCCGACGCCCTTTTGCGACGCAAGGAGTGGAATGGCTCGAATGATCCCCCCAGTAATCGATAGAAGTGCGCCGCCTGGCGAGCGACGCCTCTTCGAACGGCTGCGGAGTGACCCTGGGACGGATGATTGGATCGTTCTGCATTCGCTTCATATCGCTCAGCACCTTAGACAGGTGGAAGGCGAAGTAGACTTTGTCGTCATCATCCCCGGTTTAGGGATACTGTGCGTCGAGGTTAAGTCCCATCGGGCAGTTCGCCGGGATGGCGCAGGTAAATGGCACCTAGGTACTAGCGCCCCGACCGGGCGCAGTCCGTTCGTCCAGGCGTCCGAGGCAATGCACAGCCTGCGAAAGTTTCTCGGGCAGGGACGCCTGGACCTGACACACATCCCATTCTGGTCGATGGTTTGGTTCACTGACGCCAGCGCAGCAGCCGTACCACCATCACCCGAATGGCACCATTGGCAACTTCTTGACCGAGATGACCTCATACGTCAGCCCGTATCGAGAGCCCTCACCTCTGTCCTGATTCAGGCGCGCCGTCACCTCTCCAGCACGCGACCTAACTTCGACCCTTCGCTGAACGAGCCTACGGAGGTGCAGTGCAGAGAGCTTGCTACCAGACTCCGTCCGCGGTTCGAGATGGCGATTTCCCCGTCGGACGTGAGGCGGCTGCGAGACGACGAGCGGCTGTCCTTCCTCGAGGAACAGTACGAAGCGCTTGACCTCATCGACGCCGAACCGAGGGTTCTCTTCACCGGGGCAGCAGGCACCGGCAAGACCTTCCTGGCTCTCGAAGCCGCACGACGTGCCAGCCTTAAAGGCCAGTCGGTCAGGCTGCTGTGCTTCAACCGCCTGCTCGGAGGATTGCTCGCTGCACAGCTCAAGGAGCTTCCCGAATCAAGAGCCGGCACTCTGCACAAGGCCATGCTGTCGCTGGCCGAAGTCGAGCCACCAGAGATGGCTAGCCCTACGTGGTGGCGGAATGAGCTGCCTGATCTCGCGCTTGAAGCGCTGCTCGATACGGATCACCAAGTCGACGTTTTGATCATCGATGAAGCCCAAGACCTGTGCACGCCGGAATACCTCGACGTTATGGACCTGATGCTCAAGGGTGGCCTCGCTGCTGGCCGATGGCTGATGTTCGGAGACTTCCAGCGGCAAGCAATCTATGAGGTCGGTGATGGGCGAGATGTACTGTCCGCTCGCGTGCCATCGTTCTTCCAGCCAGTCCTTCATCACAACTGCCGCAACACTCCTCGAATAGGACAGGCTGCAGCCCAGCTCACCGGGCTAGGCAACGTGTACAAGAAGTTCCGCCGACCCGACGACGGCATCAACGTTGAGTACGTCAAGTACACCTCACCCGACGAGCAGGAACTGAAGCTTGCCCAGGCGCTGGATCTTCTGAAGAAAGATCACTATCCCCCTGAGCAGATCGTCGTTCTCTCCCCTCGCGCGAAGGGGGCAGCATCTGAGTGCGCCAACCCGGCACTACGCGAACGACTCAAGCCGTATGAGATCGCCTCGGCCAAGCAGACCGGTTACACGACCATCCACGCTTTTAAAGGGCTCGACGCACCTGCCGTGATTGTCACTGACATCGAGTCCGCGGAAGGGGCGGAGGCAGAGGCTCTGCTGTACGTGGCGCTAAGCAGGGGTGCCGATCGGCTAATTGTCCTCGCAAACGATCAAGCCATGCGTCAGATGGCTCGCAACCTCGGCAGGGGGTACCAGTGATGGCTAAGTTCCTGGGCTCGCGGGAGAAGGTTCTCAAAGATCTGCAGTCAGAGCTCGTCGGCCCTAAACCGCTGGGTAAACCCCTTGACCTCTCGAAGATTATTAGCTTCCCAACCAAGGAGGATGCTCGCGGTCCATGGCGGGACGCCGCTACCGGCGAGGAGATTCTGCACGACTTCAAACCTCTGCGGCGGTACGGCATGGCCACCCTCGCTCCGGCAGGGGAAGAGGAGGACCTGGAGAACTCAGCACCGGAGCTAGGTACTAGCTCCGACGAGCTGCCGGAGCCGCTGATCAATGATCAGATCATTGAGAAGCGCCAGGCCGGCATCTCCCGCATCAAAGATGAGCTAGACGACGACCTCGACCTTTCACTGGCGAACACTCGTAAACAGAGCACGATCGGCATCTCCGTCCACTGCCAACTACCCGACGACGCCCGAATTATTGTCTCTGCATCATTCGGAAGGTATCGGAGCTTCCAGGCGGAGGTAGCGGGTTCAACGCGTGATCCGTGGTGGGTCAGGAGCCCAGTATCAGTACAGGCCACCTTCACTGCAAAGAGTCTTGCCCCCACGGGCGCCCGCCGATTGGTGCTCCCCGATGAAATGTTCATTGAGGGAGCGGACGGCCTCGAAATTCAGGTGCTGGCATTCAGCAGATGTATCGATGGCAAGCACATCGTCACAATTACGGTTACAAACCGGACCTCAGGAACCGGGGACAAAGCCACACTCTTTCAGGCACAGTTCTCGGCCATGGTGGAAGGCGGCGGAGCCTTTCTGCCTTACCCCGAGGAGCGCGGCCGAAGGCAGCTCGACCCAGAGGAGCAGTCTATTGCCCTGCTCTATCGGCATCACCAGACCTTTGCTCTCGGTCATGGTTGTGCTGCCGACTGGGCGCGCGAGCCTGGTGAAACCACAACCCGCATCGACGCAGTCTGCCTTCCTGCTTTCGAAACACCGAGCGTAACGCCTGTGATCCTCCGCGAGGACGGCAGCAAACTCAGTGTCAGCATGACTGTGCTGGCAAAGCCCGAGCGCAGGGAAGAAGCGGCTGCCCAGGTGGAGGAGGTTATCTTTCGATATCAGCAGTGGATTGCAAAGCAACACCAGAAGATCCCCACTCTTGCCGTGGAACATCAGGAAGCAGCCAGGGATCACCTTCAGCAGTGTGAAGCGGCCCTCAAGCGGATGCGTAGGGGATGGCAGCTCGTTCTCGAAAACGAGAAGGTAGCAACTGCATTCCATCTGGCCAACCAGGCGATGCTGGATCAGCAGGCTCGCTCCAGTGTGGCTCCTAGAGAAACCGTTCTCGACGAGCAGAGCTTCGTCAAAGTCGAAGGTGAGCCTCCAACGGGAGTCCTCCCGAAAGGACGTGGTGACTGGCGCCCCTTCCAGATCGCCTTCTTCCTGGCAGTCCTCGAGTCGATCGCCCACCCGTCCAGCGACGACCGCGAAAATGTCGAGTTGATATTCTTCCCTACTGGTGGCGGAAAAACCGAGGCGTACCTCGCCGTAGCAGCTTTCTCGATGTTCCTAAGAAGGCTACGGAACCATGAGGATGTCGGCACCGAGGTCATCATGCGCTACACACTGCGCCTCCTGACCGCCCAGCAGTTCCTTCGCGCGGCCTCCCTCATCTGCGCCATGGAGCGGCTCCGAGAAGGACGGACTGACCTTGGGCGCGAGCCATACACAATCGGCATCTGGCTCGGCAGTGCCACTACGCCAAATCGCCGGGAGAAGGCGGTGGAGGCGTGGAAGAAGCTGGCCAAAGATCCTGCCCAGGCAGCCAATCAATTCCTTCTGCTTCGCTGTCCATGGTGTGCCGCGCGGCTCGGACCAACGGCCGAACAGTTGCGGGCACAAGGCAAGAAGACGCAGAACTCGGTCATCCCCGGATACCGGCGGCACCGGGACCGCGTCGCCCTGGAATGCCCCGACCACCGCTGTCCCTTCAATCGCGGGCTGCCCCTACTGGTCGTGGATCAGGATATCTACGAGAAGCCGCCATCAATGGTGATCGGCACCGTGGACAAGTTCGCGATGATCCCATGGCGGCCAGAGGCGAGAGCTATTTTCGGGCGCGACACCGCCGGCAATCAGACGGCTTCACCGCCAGGCTTGATCATCCAGGACGAGTTCCACCTCATCTCCGGTCCGCTCGGGTCGATGGTAGGGATGTACGAGGCGGTCATCGATGACTTGTGCACAGACCGGCGAGGAGATAAGCCGATCAAGCCAAAGATCATCGCCTCCACCGCTACCATCCGCCGCTACGCAGAGCAGACGAAAGCGGTGTATGGAAGGGAAAGCGTAGCCCTCTTCCCTCCACCAGGGCTGACAGCGGAAGACTCTTTCTTCGCCGTATGGGCACGCGACGAGCACAAGAAACTCCTCCCTGGCCGTCTCTACGTGGGTGTACACGCGCCTGGACTCGGCTCCATCCAGAGCGTCCAGGTCAGAACTGCTGCTGCGCTCTTGCAAGCCCCAGTCTCGCTGACCGATGACCAGAAGGACCCCTGGTGGACCTGCCTCTGGTTCTTCAACAGCCTGCGCGAGCTCGGCAACACCCTTTCTCTACTCCAAGCAGACATCCCGGACTACATCGTCGGTTTACGGCGTCGAGAGGGTCTGGAAGACGTCCGATTCCCACGAAACACCATGGAGCTCACCAGCCGACGCCGCAACGACGAGATCCCCCGCGCAATCGACGAGCTCTCCGCGGAGTATGGCTCAAAGAAGGCTGTCGATGTCTGCCTGTCATCCAACATCATCGAGGTGGGCGTCGACATCGACCGGCTCTCGCTCATGGCCATCGTTGGCCAGCCGAAAACCACCTCTCAATACATTCAGGTCTCCGGCCGAGTTGGCCGAAGGTGGGACGAACGCCCCGGCCTTGTGATCACGTTGTACGGTGCCGCCAAGCCGCGCGACCGGTCACACTATGAGCGGTTCCGCAGTTATCACGAGCGGCTCTACGCGCAGGTAGAGCCGACCAGCGTGACGCCGTTCGCACGCCCCGTGCTCAAGCGTGCCTTGCGGGGGGCGCTGATCGCCCATGTCCGCACCACCGGGCCAATGGATCTTGTACCGTGGCCTGTTCCGCAGGGCCTCGCCGAGCAGGCCGCGGGCACACTCATCGCCCGTGCTGAATTGGTTGACCCCGAAGAGATAGACGCGGCCGAGCGAGAGATCACGCTTGCTCTGCAGGAGTGGGATGCCTGGGACAGAGCCGAGTGGGACGCCAACCCTGGAACGGGTGACCCTCTCAACGGGCTCATGAGGTATTCCGGGACACCAGCCGGGACCAAGGTGCCCTCGTGGGAGGTCCCCTCCTCCATGCGCAACGTCGATGTCGAATGCCGCGCTGAGATTACAACCGCCTACAATCAGCCGCCACGCAGTCCTGAGGAGATGCCATGACGAACGGCAGCATTCGCCGAGCTCAGCTCATCTCTCCATTCGGTGTGGGCGCGATGACCGTGCTCGTCGACGGCAGTTCCGTCATCACGTGCGGGCTCGACCACTGGTTCGAGGGCGAGGACGTCGATGTCGGCGCGTATCGCATTGACGAATGGCGCCTCCAACGGCGCCTGCGCGTTAACCATTTCCGACTGCCACCGGACCATCGCACCCCGTACCAGGGAATGCCAAAGACCCCTAACCTCAGGCTGGCCATCCCATTCCTGCGGTTCCCTACCTGGAGCTTCTGCCCTTATTGCAAACGCCTGGAACAGCAGCCGCTGGCCCTCCAGGGCAAAGCTCGCTGTCCGGACTCGAGGCACCAGCATTCTGGCAAGCCCGCAATCAAGGGGCCTGCGATGTCCCAAGTACCCTTTGTCGTGATCTGCGAAAAGGGACATATCGGGGATTTTCCCTGGCGGGAATGGGTCCATCGAAGCATCCAACCCACGTGCCGGGGCACCCTCCGGCTGCACGCAGTTGGCACAGGATCTCTCTCGGGTCAACTCATCCGCTGTGAAGGATGCGACAAGTCCCGCTCCCTGGAGGGAGTTACCACTGCCACCAGCGTGGACGGCGAGCCAACCACAGTCCTTACGAGCAGGCTCGAGAAGGGAGCCGACTACTCCTGCCGCGGTTGGCGACCGTGGCTCGGCGAGGCAACCCAGCCTTGCGGCCAGCCCTTGCGCGGCAGTCTGCGCGGTGCCTCAAACGTATATTTTCCTCTAGTGGAGAGCTCCATCTACCTCCCGCAGAGCGCAAGTAGCACCCCGCCGAAGCTCCTAGAGATTCTCAACAGACCGGACTTCGTGACAGCACTCCAGTTCGCACGGAAAACCGGCGAGGTAACTTCCAAAACCATCCGAATCATCGATGAGTACGACATTCTCACGCCATTCACCGACGCCGACATCCAAGCGGCCCTTGATGAGGTTTCCGGCGGCGAGAAGGCGGAGCACGTCTACGATTTCGATGAGCTTTCCCCCACCGAATGGAGAAGACCCGAATACGATATGCTGCGCCACGGGATCGACCACCCCAACCTGGTCGTCACGACCGCCACTTCACCATACGGCGATGCGATCACAGAAGCTTTCTCACGTGTGCGGCTCGTAGAGTCGCTCCGCGAGACCCGTGCCCTCTGGGGATTTACGCGCCTCACGTCATCGGGGCACAAGCTCAAAGATGGAAAGAGCCAACTCTGGAAGGAGCAACCCTCTCCGGCGCGAGATTGGCTGCCGGCATACACAGTATCGGGCGAGGGCATCTATCTGGAGCTCGACGAGCAGCAGCTCCAGTCCTGGGAAAGGCGCGAGGAGGTGCAGCGGCGCGCACAGCTCATCGCACGCCGTTACATGAGTGTGGTAAGAGACCGCCTCCTGGCGCCTAGGGAAGTTACTCCCCGCTTCATCCTGATTCATACAGTCGCCCACTTGCTCATCAACCAGCTGATCTTCGAATGCGGCTACAGCACGGCCTCCCTCAGGGAGCGGCTGTACGTTGCCGACGAACGGGGATCCACTATGGCCGGACTGTTGATCTATACCGCGGCTGGTGATGCTGAGGGCACAATGGGCGGTCTTGTCAGGATGGGGAAGCCAGGGCATCTCGAGCGTGCCTGGAGCGCTGCTCTCGCCAGCGCGGAATGGTGCTCGACTGATCCCCTCTGCATGGAGGCCGGAGAAGGAGGCCAGGGCCCAGACTCCTGCAACCTCGCGGCATGTCACTCGTGTGCTTTGTTGCCCGAGACCGCATGCGAGGAGTTCAACCGGTTCCTCGACCGCGGGCTCGTTATCGGCTCCTTGAAGGAGCCTGAGCTAGGGTTCTTCAATTCCTGAAGGGACAGCGACTTCCCGCAAGTTGCTTGATGAACCGGGGGCGTCTTGACCCCGTTCTCGCGGCGCGGGCCCGATCGTTGTCGACGGTCCTGCGCGCTCATCGACTGGTCACTCCGGCAACGTTGCTGGCATGGCATCGTCGTCTGCTGCGACGGGCCTAGACCTACCCGCATCGGCCCGGGAGTCCAGCAGCGAGCAGAGAGATCCGGGATCTGATCATTCGCCTGCGCGTGAAAACCCCGGCTGGGGCCATCGACGGGTGCACGGGCAGCTTCCGCGGCTCGGCTTCCAGGTCAGCGAGGCGACCGTGCGGCCCTTCCTGCGTTCCCACCATTTCGGCCCAGCGCCCAGGCTTCTCGACACCTCCTGGCGGACCTTCTTACGATCGCAGGCCAAAGGCCTCCTGGCTTGCGACTTCTTCCACGTTGACACGATCTTTCTGAAGCGCTTGTACATGTTGTTCGTCATGAAGATCCGCACGCGACGGGTCCACGGCCTGGGCGTGACCTGCCACCCGACCGGCGCCTGGACCACTCAGCAGGCCCGCAATCTCCTGACCTACCTCGGCGAGCGACGCCGACGAGACCGGATAGGCGGAGTCCTTCGCGAATACTCGCATGCTACTTGAACTGCACGGACGGAGTTTCGGCAGGCGCTCCATCCGCAGCCTGCTCATGCCATTGCCACTTCCCACGTTGTACGTACGGACGGAGCTTCTAGGTTCGAGCGATATCCACTTGGTCGGACTCGTCCCAGATGTTCCACCCATGGTTACCATTCAAGCGTCCAGTCGTCTTTCCCGGGTCAGGCCGTCATGCCGACGAAAGATGAGGTAGAGACCGCTCGCCGACAGATCGAGCGTCTCTCCGATCAGTGCGAGGCGGATTTACGCGAGCTCATCCGCCTCGCCGAAGGTGGCGCGCTGAAAGGGCCGGAGGGAGACAAACTCTCCGCCGATATGCGCCAATGGGAGCGCGACACCAAGAACTACTTCCGGGCGGCCCTTGACACTCTCCACAACCTCCCCGTGTCCGAGGTGTCTCCATGAGTCCTCAAGTGGGCATCAACCCTGAACTCATGACCAAGATCATAGCCATGCTCAAGCGCACGGGCCCAGAGTTCCGGGAATCCAGCCGCCAGATCGAAAGCGCACTCGGCCGTCTCGGCGTCGAGTTCTGGACCTCGCCCGCGCTGCGCAGGGTCGCCGACCAAATGAGCGCAAGGCCACCGGACCTTCAAGGTCGCCTGGACCTGATCCTCGCCACCCCTGACGCGGAGCTCGGCCGCGACGGCATCATATGGGCGGATGGGGCGGACTGGCAGTCCAGCACCACGGAAGGCGCTGCCGCAGCCCAGGCGGTGGCGGCGAAAGTCCGGGCGCAGGCCAAATCTGGGACTTTCGACGCCCAGACGATCGCTGAACTCGAGAAGCACAAGAACGATCCTCTCTTCGCGGCCGCGTTCGCCAAGGAGATTCCGCCTGATGAGCTCAAGCGATTGATCTCCCGCATGTTCAGAACCGATCTTCCTCCCGCCGGCCGCCCGGATGAGAAGGACCTGGGCACGGTGAAGAAGGTCTCCGACCTGTTCAGCACCATCCTGGGCACGGCTTCTCGGGCCGGGAAGCTGCCCGATAAATACGCCGACGAACTGCTCAAAGATCTTGGAGATCCGCAGAGTGCCTTCGCCATCGGCAAACTCCTCGGCAAGGGGAAGTTCGACCACGCGTTCATGCTCGACGTGGTGAAGCGGGTCTATGACTACGACGTGGCTCACCCGCAGGCGCGGGCAATAGAACTGGAGTTGCCGTTTCCTGGCCAGGACAAGATTCGGCACGCCCCCGACGTGAGCCCCATGAGCACGGTGCTGAGTGCTCTGATCCATCATCCGAAGGTGGCCCAGGATTTCTTCACTGACCCCAAGCGGAGGCCGCTGGCCTACCTGATGCGCGAGCGGCGGTGGGGACCGGAAAGCGACAACTTGCTCGGCGCGGCCCTGTACGAGGCGGCAACGAAGTTCCGGGACCATGGCATGCCCCGGGAGCAGTCGAGCGGATACAAGGCCGCGCTCATCGCCTCATGGGCGAGCCATTACTGGGCCGATGAGAAGGTGCAGCAGAACCTGCCGAACACCCGGATCTGGGCGGCTTCCATCCACGCCAACTACATCAGTGACGTTCACCGGGCCTACCAGGCGCCGCCGACCACGGAAATAGGCGTAGACGCCGCCTACGATCCAGACAAGTCCCTGTCCGGCGTGCAGCCCTACGGCGCCGTCTTCAACAAGGACGAACTGAAGAAGGCCATGACGTGGGCATTCAAGGACAACGACGCGTTCATGACCGTGGCGGCGGCCCACGGGCAGTACTCGGTGAAGGTCCTGGACGAGACGGCATCTGGGCTGGCCGCAGAGGTCAGAGCCGAGTTCGCAGCGTGGCACAAGTCGCATCCCGACGCGACCAAGAAACAGGTCGACGAGGAGCGGCAAGACATCCTCGAGAAGAAAATGGGAGGCGGCGGCGGAGCTTTTGAGTTCCAGGGCGCGGTGAACGACCTCAGCGAGACGACGTACGCGATCACGGATGCCGCGAACATCGCCAAGATCGAGGAAGCCAAGAAGAACGACGAGCGATACGCGGCGTTCAAGAACATGGCGACAAAGATCATTGATCTGGCTCCGGGGCCGCAGGGCAAGTTCGTCGGCCTACTGGTGGACCAAGCAAAGGATCACATCTACGGAAAATTCACGTCCAAATCAGAGGACAAGGCAAGAGTAGCGGCCGGGAACGCGATGGAGGACGCCAAGATCATGTTCCGCGATGCCACCGCGGCAGCCATGATGCGGCACGGTCTTTTCGGTGATGGATCGGTACCCGCACGCACTCATCCACACGCTTCCAAGCAGTACCCGAAAGGCTCTGACGGCGACTTCCTAGTAAATGACAAGATCAAACCAAAGGATGAGATGACCGCGACAGAAATGAAGGCTTATAATGAGTGGCTCTATCTGAACAGAGCGACGAAGCGCGTCTTTTACGGCGCAGATTCCGCGATAGATCGGAACTCTTGACCGATGATAAAGGCCCATGAGTGAGACCTCCTTCCGCATGAGAATCCTGTTACCAACCACGGCGTTACTACTCGCGGCAGGCCTGCTGACTGCCTGCTCGGCCTCTCCATCACCGCCCCCGTCACCCGCTCCAGACACGCGGCCGCTTGGCGACGTCACCGCCGCGCCCAAAGAGTGCGACTTGATCTCGAGACAGTCCATCGAACGCGCCACCGGCCTAAGCGACTTCACCGTTAAAAAGTACATGTCCAACGATGGCAAGCACCTCGAGTCCTGTTCCGTCTATACCAATCCCCCCGCCAGCAGCGCCTATCGCCTCAAAATCGAGATCGATGATCCGTCCGTGCTCTCACTGAGCGAGATAGAGGGAACCAAAGCAGCCAGAGACGGAGTCGGCCTGCCTGCCGACGCCGGGCCCGGATTCACCTTCACCATCGCGGAGTCCGGGGTGAAATACCAGACCGCCGGCTGGGCATGGGCTCGAGACGGCAGTCGTATGCTCAGCGTGTCGCTCGACGACACGCCTTCGAACAGGGATCCTCAAAAGGACGCCGCCGAGTTCATTCGTCAGCTCAGACCCATCCTTCTCGACGGAGACGGAGCGTCGACCCGGAGTTCCGGCCGACGCAATTGACCGGTTCACGCGTACGCAGCCGGCCGAAGGTCGGGCCGCCGGCTGCCCATTACTGTTGCGGTGACTCAGCAAGGAGCCGACAGATCGAATCTCCGAGCAGGCCGAGCGTGGCGTCCCGTGGCGGGAACGCCGCGACATAGCCTGGATCAAGAAGTGAAACGGCCCCGGTCAGACCGGGGCCGAAAGCAGATACATCAGGCTATTTGTTCAGAGCGTCGTTGATCTTGCCATTGATGTGCTCTTGCTGGCCGTCCATGCATTTCGCGTAAACCCGCAGCAGGACGTCCACGCTATGGCCGGCGCGCTTGGCGACTTCGACGGCCGGGACGCCCGCGTTCAACCAAAGCGAAACTGCCGCGTGCCGCAGGTCGTACGGTCGAGCAGCCAAAGAGGAGGCGAACTGTGCCGGTGTGAGCGCGAGTTTGCGAGCTTCCTGCCAGACGTAGGAATGCGCCGAACTGGAGTACGTGCCCCCGGTGCCCGTGTGGAAGACTCTGCCGTCCACGGCGGTGCCGTACTCGGTGATGTGCTCGCGAAGCATGGCGACCAGGACGGGCGGGATGGGGATCTCTCGTGTTTCCTTGTCCGCGCGGTGCTTCAGGCTGCGCGACTCATGGGTCTCGCCCGAGTCGGTCCAGCGCTTCGTTCCCTGAGGCCGCGCCTTCTCCAAGACGATCAGGCCCCAGCCCGCGTCCGGCAAGGTGCAGTTGGTCAGCCGCAGGTCCGCAGCCTCCTCCGGCCGAAGCGCGGCGTAGTAGACGCATGCGAACAGGGTCTTAAGCCGAGGACCGCGCTTGCGGCCTACTTTGGGCACCGCGTCGAGGAGTTGCCGTGCTTGGGCGGGATTGACCACCGTGCGAGGATCAACAAGTGTTACAGGCTTTGGTGCCCTCCATTTGATCCTGTCCAGCGGGTTGCTGTTGAACAGTTGCTCCTCGACTGCATGCTCCAGCAGGTGATGCAGGATGGCGCGCTTGCGTCGCACTGTGGTCGCTGCCGCCGGTGTGCCGGAGAAGGTGATCGAGATGGCGTCGAGGGCCTTGCGAAGGACCTGCGCTTCTTCGAAGGCCGTCAGCGGTAGAGAGGTCCTCTCCAACCAGCTCAAAGCCACGGCTTGTGCCGTTGTCAGGTCGGCCCGCCGCTTCTCCGGGAGCAGCGCGTGGATCCGGAGAACCTCCCTGAGTTCCTCAGCGGTGGGACGGTGCGGTGCGTCGGGGACCAGCGCGGGGACGAGAGACAGCAGTGCGTACGCGTCTGTCTCTCGGGTTCGAGGCGCTGTCGAGTTCCAGCGCCGAAGGATGTACGCCTGAGCGAACTTCAGGAAGGACGGGCCGGAGCATTGCCGCGCACGCTTCGACACCGGGAGACCGGTGGCGAGGTCGAACTCCTCCCCTGTCTTGGTTGCCTGCCGCAAGTCGGACATGAAGGCGTTGGCCAGGCCCTTGGTCCGGAAG
The DNA here is from genome assembly GCF_044466425.1 of Nonomuraea sp. NPDC049400. Taxonomy (NCBI): domain Bacteria; kingdom Bacillati; phylum Actinomycetota; class Actinomycetes; order Streptosporangiales; family Streptosporangiaceae; genus Nonomuraea; species Nonomuraea sp. NPDC049400. The sequence continues at coordinate 80,024 of NZ_JBITMP010000036.1, read as the reverse complement.
CTCTTCGACCTCTCCTTGCCGGCCACGCGCCAGCGGGCGACGTAGGTGGGCGTACTGCCATTGGGGCGCTGCTGGACATGGCCCAGCTTCACGTCGTACGTGGTGCTCAACTCGACTCCCGCCGTGAGTCGAGCCAGGCCATGAGATCGCTCCGCCAGACGCGAAGTTCGAGGTTGGGCAGTTGTACGCAGACTGGTGCGCGGCCAAGCTGACGCCAGCGGTAGAAAGTGCGGCGAGACACGCCGCCCAGCTCTTTGAGGACCTGAGGAACGGTCAGCAGCTCGTCATGCCTGGTCATCGACCAACACCCGTGTTGGAACGCAGGTACTGGCGCGACCGCTCTTTGCGGGAACCGGATGGCGTACGGCACGTCGGATCTTGCGGTGGACGCGGCGGACACTGTCCGGCTCATGGGTGGTGTTGTCGTCGTGCAGGAGCCCGCTCGAGGTGCGGTTTGGGCGGTTCACACTGTCTTGTAGGTGGACGCGTCGACGAGGCTCGCTGGTTCTGCAGATCTGACTGGCCTCGCAGTCGTCAGTCCGGGCGTTCAGCCAGGCGGTCGTCCCAGTGGTGCGGGAATGGGCAAGCTTATCCAAGATGTACGTCTTTCCTCTCCAGTGATCTGATCTGGCCTCGACCCGTCCGGCGTCCTGACGGACGCACGGCCCGGAGATCATCCGCATGGTGGGTGATCGGCGGACCCGGCTGAGGCATGGGCTATGGACGCTCACCTCTGGCCGCGTCGTCAAGTCCAACGGCTTGTCGCGCTCACGTATCGCGGCAGCTCAGCGTGGGCCGAAACGCCGAGCGGACGAAGCGAGACCAGGAGCAGTTCTCGTGAATGCACTCCACCGCCAGGATCGGTCGACCTGAGCAGCCGACAAACTCTCCCCAGCCCGGAGCGGCTCGCAATGACGCTGGATCGACGGCCTTGTGAAGCAACGCCCAAATGTTGATCAAGCTATGTCACCAGGGATGCTGACCTGCGGAGTCTAGACGCGCAGGAGGTTCACAGTGGCTCCGTTCTTATCTCCTCACCCGGAACGGATAGCATGATCCGTCGCATCGCCCTGTCAGCCGCCGCTCTCACCGTCATGCTGGCTCCCTCACCCGCTACGGCCCAGACCTCGGACGGCTGGCATGATGACGCCGGCTGGGGCTCAGTCACCGTCTCGGCCGACCGCCACCGCATCACAGTCTGCGACCTGAGCGACGACGGCCGTGCCGTCCGGGTCGAGTACGCCACCTCCTACCTGCAGACGTGGACCATAGTGGACTCCAACGGCGCCTACGGGGGCTGTGAAACGGACTCCACCTTCTTCAGCCGGATCACCGTCTTCAAGCTCTGCGAAGGTCGTAAGTACGGCTCCTGCCGCCCCTCCACTTGGATCTCACGGTCGGGCCTTGGGTAAGCCGGGCCAGTTGGCGATCTTGCGAGACGGCGGGGCGGCCTATGCGCTCTTTCTTCGGCGCCGCTCTTCCACGATCTGCGCGGCCGTCAGTCCGCATACGTGCTCTACGTACCACCGGCGGCCGTTTGCGGCTTTCCGGCCGTCCCACCTCTTGAGGTCTTTGTTTGAGATATTGAGAGGCGGCGCCACTTTGACCGGCCGGTAGGAGGCACGCCAGATCTGCGGGTCATGCTCATAGGTGGGGTTCCAATACGTGTAGTCGCCTCCAATGACCGCCTCGGGATCGAGATCGATGTGGAGACCATTGTGATCGAACAGGCGCGCCTTGATCACGTCCCGGCCGCACTCGCGGCAGTACGCTCGTCCGGCGCTCATATCGCGTTACCAGCGTGTGTGGAGTGCGCTCCCGACAGATGAAAGACAGACCGCCTCATGGAGGGGTGCGGCGGCAGCATTTGGGGGCGTGCGGGCTGTGTCACTGCCGCGCCTGCCACGGGCCCGAGGTCAAAGTAGGCGCATCTCCGGTCCGAGGGTTCGTTGTGCCCTAGACCGCCACGCCCAGCTTGCGCGGCGCATCGCACGGCACGGCACGGCACGAGTAGCGTGCCCGCGTTGAGGTTGCTCATGTCCCGCACCGCAGCGGCGTCCTCCACATCGCTGATAGATGCGTACGCCAGGATGGTGCCGTCGACTTACGGGAGACCCTCCGAACCCGTCGGTGTGCGGACCATTGATCCTCTTGCCGTGGTCATTGACCATGGGTGATGTCCCTGCCGGTAGACCTGTGAGGTTGGTCTGTCAGACCGTGAAGGGCCTGACAGCCTGCAGCCCCCCACCCGCCGACCGCGATACCCTCCTCGGGGCGCTGGGAAGGCTCAACCGGAACATCGACTCTCGCGTCGCCTGTCGCAGGCGCATCTTCCCCCAGGACAGCCCACACATTGCGGCGTCCGGCATCGCAGGTGTAGGTGCCCCACGCAGCGGCGTACTCCGCCACGATGCCCAGGCCGCGACCTGTCTCCGAGGTGAAGGCCGGCGAATGCGGCTGCGGCAAGGGGGACATGTCCAGAGCGCCGGGATCGATGACCTCCAGCAGGAGGAAGCGGCGGCCTCGGCTTACGCGTAGCACTACCGACTCACGACCCAAGCCGTGTGCCGGGTGGATGACGGCGTTGGTGAGCAGTTCGCTGGCCACCTGGAGGACCGAGGGGAGCAACGGATCGTCCTTGCCAATCCACTGGGTGAGGACATGCCGCCCCTGGCGAGGTGCCCTCGCGTTGCGAGACAGGCTGATCTGCGAAATCAGGATCAACGCTGCTGGCGGGCGACATTCCTGCACCGGCACGGGTCTCACGGGCACGGATGCGGTTTCCGTTGGCATGGATATCACCGACCATCTAGGGGGCTGGCCCTCAAGGTCCACAAGATCGACTTTTCTTGTGAACCCGAGCTCGCCTGGTTCGCTAAAGACACTCCCCAGACTGTCCCTCGCCAGTTACTTTGAGTAGTCAACAGGCGACACAGTTGCTACACACATCTGGTTCACGGATGTGTGTGTACTTGTGAACATGAGGGTGATGCGTCCATGGCCGCAAGCGAACTCGACCCAGGAGCCAGTCCTCTCGCTCTCTTCGGGGCCGAACTGAGGAGGCTGCGGGACGAAAGAGGCGTAACCCAAGAAGAGATCGCGGACTACACCCACGTCAGCAAGAGCCTGGTCAGCCAGATCGAGAACGCCAAGCGCACACCACAGCGAGACTTCACCGAGCAGGTAGAGAGGCTTCTCGGCCTCAAGGGCGATCTGCTCCGCCTCTTGCCCCTAGTGATCAAAACAGGCCCGACATGGTTCCGCCAATGGCCGAAGATCGAGGCCAATGCTCATACCCTGCGGACGTGGCAACCCCTCGTGGTTCCCGGGCTGCTTCAGACGCGCAACTACGCTCGCGCGATCCTGAGCGGACAGCCGGGCATCAGCAACGAACGCGTCGACGAAGAAGCTGAGGCCCGCCTCGCCAGACAGGTGGTGTTCGACCGTCCCGAGCCACCCATGTACGCGGCGGTCATCGACGAAGGAGTCCTTCTGCGCCCTATCGGAGGAGCCGAGGTGATGCGACAGCAACTCGACCACCTCCTCAAACTGCTGGCTCACCCCTGCATCACCCTGCAGATCGTTCCGATAGCCGCCGTACCCACGATCGGTCTGCTGGGCGGATTCGTCATCGCCCAGCTCCTCCAGGGACCAGACACCGTGTACTTGGACTCAGCCGCAGACGGCGAGGTAACAGATCGCGTGGACCGCGTGCGCACCGTTAGTGTCAGATTCGACGCCATCCGGTCATATGCCCGACCGGTCAATGAGACCGCAGACGCGATACGCGAGAAGATGGTGATGTATGAACGTGACTGACGAGCTGGCGGCCGAGCTGGAGACGGCGCAGTGGCGTAAGTCCTCCTTCAGCGGCGCCAATGGAGGCGACTGCATCGAGGTGGCCCAGCTGAGCGGCGACCACTTCGGCATCCGAGACACTGAACAGCCCGACGACGTGCAGCCGTGGATCGTACGCGGGAGTGTCTTGCGCGCCTTTGTGGCCGGCGCCAAAGCCGGCGAATTCGACTTCTAGCCCCATCGAGTAGGAGGGCGAGATCACCTCACCCTCCTCTCCCACCTCCGGACAGGCGCTTGGTCAAAGCCGCGTTCGTGCTACGGAGGAACCTCAGTCCGGTGGACCAGCCTTGCGGCTATGTGGCGGGTAGGTCAATGAGCGCTCCACCTCCGTCACCGGCCGATGCTCGTTGAGTGCGGCCGGGCCGGGACGGGCCGGGCAGCACTGGATGGGTCGCGATCAGAGCTGCGACTGACTCAGCGGCGGCGGCTGCGACCTCGGGATAAACGCTGGTGTAGGTGTCACGGGTAAAGGTGGACGACACATGCCCGAGCGTTTCCTGGACGGCTTTCAGCTCGACTCCCGCGGCCAGCATCATCGTGGCCGCCCCATGGCGGAGGTCGTGGAGGCGAACGGGTGGGAGTCCTGCCTGGTAGGCCAGCCAGTAGAAGGCATCGGTCAGGTGCTGCGGATGCAGCGGCCGGCCGAAACTGTCGGTGAAGACGAAGCCGCTATCGACCCACGTCTCGCCTGCGGCCAGCCGCTCTTTGGCTTGGCGCTTCTTGTGCTCCTTGAGGATCGCCATGGTCTCGGCGTCGACCGCGATCGTGCGGTCGCTGGCCTCGGTCTTCGGCTTGCCCTGCACCGGCCGCCAGCCAAGCTGGGTGATCTGCCAGTGCACGCCAATCGTCGCCTCGCGGAAGTTGACGTCGCTCCAGCGCAGCCCCGCCGCCTCGCCACGGCGCAGCCCGCGCAAAGTGATCAGCCGGTAGAGAGCGAACAGCCGGTCTCGCCGGGCGAAGGCGAGGAAGGACGAGGTTTGTGCGGCGGTCCACACCATCACTCGTGAGGGCCGGGGCGCCCCGACATAGACCGCGATCGGGTCGACCCGCTTGCCGCCGCGCAGACGCCGGGTTCTGTCCAGGTGTGCTTCGTGATCCAGGCGCCATTGTGCGACCCTTCCTTCAGTCCACACCACTGGCTTGGGCCGTATGGCGGGCGGGAGTTCGACCGCGGCGGCGGGGTTGAAGTCCAGCAGCCAGTCCTGCTTGATCGCCACGTTCAGCGCATGGCGCAAGGTGGCGCGAATGCGATGCATCGTCGACGGTCCGACCGGACGCCGGTAACGAACCCTGGCCTGGCGGACCGGCTCACCGCTGTCCCGCTCGGTGGCGATGACCTCGTTGAACTCCTCGATCGCGTCGAACATGCCCGCGATGTCGGAGACCCGCAGCCGATCCAGCCGGATGTCTCCCAGGTACGGGTTGAGGTAGAGGCGGACATGCGACTCATAGGCGCGGCGGGTGGCGTCATCCAGGTCCCGCTTGCGCTTCATGAACTCCTCCAGCCACTCGGCCACCGTGACCTGCCGGTTGAGATCTTGGTGCCTACGGACCTTACGCCGCACTTCTTCAATGTCGGGCAGACTCTTGGTGTCTTTGAGCACCGACAGCATCAGTTCGGTGATCTGCCGCCGCACTCGCGCGTCATCATCGAGAGCCAGCAGGCCGCGGGCGTGGTCGAGTTCGGCCTCGGCGTCCTCCAAGGAGGCGAAGCCGCTTCTCCGGAGTGGGCTACGCCGACGCCCGTCAGCGTGGGCGGGCAACTCCAGCTGATAGGCCCACTTGCCGTGGGTGCTGCTCCAGCGCGCGCCATTGCCGCCGACCCGGCGTAGCTTCGGACATTTGTTGCCGAGCTTCTTGCCGATGTTCGTCCTTGCAGACGCAGGTCTTGTAGGTGGATCCGTTCGCCACCAGGGCTATCCCTTCTCGTGCTCGCTGCCGAGACGGCCTTCGCCATCGCGGTCGTTGATGTAGCCGAGCAGCGCCCGCACGCCGCGTACCGGCACCACGTACCTGCCGCCGATCCGCAGCACCCGGCACGGGAACTGCCCTGCTCGGGCGAGCCGGTATGCCTTGGTGCGACCCATCCCGAGCAGGCGGCCCGCCGCCACCAGCCCGATCACTTCGGGCCCATCAGCAGACGGAGCAAGGTCCGCGTCTCCATGCAGGAGCTCCAGTCGGTTCGAGTACTTCACTGATCACCTCCGCGAATGAAGATTTGTGTGATTTCCCGTCCGGCACGTGCCGCGGTGCGCGACGCGCGTCCGAAAGGCAGGGCCGGTGATGGGCTGTACGGGCGCTACGCCCCGGCCGCGACCGTCCGGCACACCGGGCCTGTTTGTGCGTGTCGTTCATGGACGGGCGGGCACAGCGGGCCGTGAGGTGCCGGTGCGGGTGTGACCGGTGCGGGCGGTATCGACGCCCACCTTCATGGCCCACGTCAAGCGAAATCCGCTGGTCACCCGGCCCACCCCAGGGCCCGGCCGGGTCCGGGACGCATCCCGGGTCATTCCTGCTCGCAGACCCCTGAGTCCGCCAGTCCGGACGGTTGCCGAGTCTGATGGCGGAAGATCAGCAGATCCTCGTGCGCGCTGGCGTGGATGGGCAGCCCGCGTGCCCAACCTTTGCGGGCTTCGTGAAGTTGAAAGAAGGAGGAGCGGTTGATGAGCTTGCCGTCACCGAGTCCGCACAGCAGGCACACCAGCCGGTCAGCGAACACCAGCCCTGCCTGGCTGGCAATCTCCTGCACGTGGCCGGGCAGATCGATCAGCTCACCCTTTACGCGATACGGGCGCACGGTGATCGCCACGACGCCGCCCGTCCGCAGCAGTCGCGCGCTGCCGGACAGGATCCTGCCGAACCCTTCCAGCAGCGTGGGGAGGCTCTGGTGGGCGAGATTGGCGCGGTTGCTGGAGTAGTGGTGGTTCCACTTGCGCACGCCGGGCTGGCCGCTGTCGCGGCTGGAACGGATGTGACCATGGGTGGCCGCCCCGTACGGCGGCGAGGTCAGCACCAGCGCTGCTCGCCCAAGCAGATCGGGCAGCAGAGCGGCGATATTACGCGCATCCCCGGCGACCACCCGGCCCACCCCGGACGCACCCTGCCGCTGAGCGTGGGCAAGGTTGGCGACCGCCAGCCGCGCCCACCCCTCCTCGTACTCCACCCCGGCCGCAAGCCGCCCCAGGTGAACGGCCTCGACAAGGGTGGTACCGATCCCGCACATCGGGTCGACCACCAGCTCGCCGGGCCGCGTGTACGTCTCGATCACCTTGGAGGCGATGGACGGGAGCATCTTGCCCGGATGCCGCATCGACTCCGGCACGTACCGGCCCCGCCGTTGCACCCGCGACTGCCGCTGCCCGGTCGTCCACACCGACGTCGTCACCTCGACCATCATCAACGGCCACCACCGGCCGGAGTCGTGTCGCCCTGCTCTGACCCAGCTGGTGGGGACGAATCTGCTGCCAGGGCCGAGCTGGTAAATTCTCCGACCTTGGCCCTGTGCCGAGACTCCCTCAGCTCGCAAGAGCCATCCGAGAGCCCCGTGACCTTAGTGAACAGCAGCACGTCGGAGTGAACGCGGGCGCTGACCGGCAGCCCGGCGCACGGCGGCAGCGCCTGCGCCGCTGCGACCTCGCGATGCGACATCGCCGGGTCGATCAGCTCGCCCCGCACCGGGAGACGCAACGCGATGATGTGCTGCAGGTACCTCAGGCCGACCCCCCGTGCCCGCGTAATGATCTCTGGCACCGGGTCAACCACACGATCTTCTGCGCCGTGCAGGCCAGTGACTACCGCGAGATGCCCGCCCGGCTTCAGCAGTGCCGCCGCGGCGGACACGTCATTCAGCCGGACGTCCGAAGCAGCCGCCTCGGCAGCGGGACGGCTGGCGTCTCCAGGTGACGGCGTGCACGACTGCTGGACTACGACCAGCACAGCGGTGCCTGACAAGTCCTCCACCGCCCGGGTGGAGTTCTCGGGCCGGATGACGCGTAGGTCGGCGACCTGGAGGTCGTGCTCAAGGTGAGTACGGGTCAGCCGGGTCCAGGCGACCCCGGCCAGGGCGGGATCGGCGAACGTGGCGGTCGCTCGGCAGCCCATCAACAAGGCGGCAGAGACGAGCTGGTGGTCGGTGGCGCCGAGGTGGATGACGGTATCGCCGAGCCGGGTGCACGCCGAGAGGAGGTGACGGGCCAGCGGCCCGCTCACCGGGACGCAGCACCCACGCTCGCAGGTGGAGATGGACTCGGCATCGGCTGCGGCCGGCCAGACGCTCAGCGGTAGATGCCGCCGAGCCGCTTCCTGAGTTTCGCGGGCGGCCCGGTGAGCGGAGTCGGAACGATCGTTGGAACGGGTGGAGCAGGTGGTGCGTGCTGTCATGCGGGTGTGGCCCCATCACTCGGGCCACCGGATCCTGTCACCTATCCAAATACCTGCTGCCAGGCACGAGTTAGGACAGCCCATCACGCAAAGGATCGGTAATGCCTGGTGGTGACGGCCTGTCGGCCTGGCCACCGCTCTGTTCGACCAGCGCCCCAGCCTCCCCTCGGCCCATTGACGTGTTTTCGCAGTTCATAGCGTTCTCGTGCAAGAAGCGGACACCGGCCGGAAGTCGGCGTTCGCCCGTTCATTCTCAGCGGGGAGGCGGCGGACGATCTCGGCGAACTGACCCAGCCACGAACGCAGCCATCTCGGGCGCCGTGTTCAACGGGAAGACTCGGGAAGCGGGCGAGCGGATCTCAAGGCCGTCGCGAACTTGAACGATCTTTGACCCGGGAATCTTAGGGCCTGACCGATTCCGCTGGTCAGCGGCCTTTCGAGCGACGTTCGACCATAGCTTCTCTTCGGGTTGGCGCAGCGCAACTCTCGACGTTTTCGCAGGTCAGAGGCGGTTCGGCGGAATGACTTGTTCTTGAAGAGATCTTTTCCTCGCCCGATGTCTGCACGCTTTTTGCACGGTTCCTGTCCAGGCCTTCTGGCGGCATGAGCAGCGTCCGAACCGATCACGTCTTCGGGAGCTGCAATGTTCCACACCTCGGCCCGTCCCTCCACGGACACCACCACCGCCCCTGCCCTCGACCCCACCGACACGACGGCTTGCGAGACGACCTGCCACGCGGACGACTCCAGCCGTCGGGGCAACTCGCTGCCGCTGGACGTGGCCGAGCGCTCCTTCGAGCTGCTGATGTGCGGCCCACAACCGCTCTCAGTCGACGGCGGCCAGCTCGGCCACGGCCTGCCCGCCCGGATGATCGCGCTGGACGACCTGCGCGCGATGCTGTTGCACCCGAGTTGCTCGCGTACCACCCGCGATCACGTATGGCGCCACCTCATCGGCCAGGCGCGCACCCAGCGAGGCGAGTGGATGGTCGCCACCGTCGTGCTGGCTATCCCGATGCTGCATCGCCTCACCGCAGCTCTCGCCGACAGGATCTCCGTCGATCGGGAAGAGCTGGAGGCCGAAGTACTGGCCTGCTACATGGAAGCCGTCTGCCGGGTGAACCTGGCCTGGTCCCATCCGGTGCTGCGGCTGTCGCGGCTGACCCAGTTCGCCGTCCTACGCGCCTACGCCCCCGAACGGCCAGAACTGCTGGCCGACCCCGATCGGAACGACGGCGAGCAGCAGGCGCTCACTTATCCGGCTGGCCACCCCGACCTGCTCCTAGCCCAAGCCGTCCGCCAGCGTGTCATCACCGCTGAGAACGCGCAGATGATCGGCTTCACCCGGCTGGAGGGCATCCCGCTCAGTTCCTATTGCCGCCACCGCGGGTGGCTCTACTGCACCGCTCTCAAGCGCCGCCAGCGTGCCGAGAACGCTCTCTACCAGGTGCTCCTCGACGGCGGCCTGTAGCGATCGCCATCGGCTCCCGCGGTGGCTCGCAGCAAAGAGTGAGCAAACTCCGCTGGCGCTGATGTCCTAACTCGGCTCTTCGACCTGGTCTTTGTCCAGGTAGAGAGGCAGCGCGGAGAACATCGACCCGGCCCGGGGCCGCACCTGGTCACCGGTCCCTGTCGCCCCGGTCCACCGCCATCCGCCGCTTGAAGGAGGACGCCCACTCGGCCCCGCGCCGGGTTCGGTGCCTCCGCGCCGCCCTCCCCATGAGGTCAGCCTCACCCACCCACCCAAGCCAGCCTCGCATCCGTCGGGAGGCACCACATGACATCCCGCCCGCGTCGTACCGCCATACCCCGCTTCGCCCTCAAAGTTCTGCTCATCGCCGGCTTCATCCTCGGTTCCATCGTCCTGGGCACACTGCTCGAATACGCCCTCGCCGTTCACATCAGCACGGCCGCGAACGCCCTGGCCAAACCGGAGCAGGCGCCTACCTCGCTGAGCACGGTGATCGACAACCTGCGCAACGTCATCGTGGGTCTGCTCGTCGCCTTGGCGACACTTTTCCTCACTGTCGGGGGGGTCCGATACATCCTGGCCGGCGGCGATCCCGGCGAAGTCGAAGCCGCCAAGAAGACACTCCGCTACGCCGCCCTCGGCTACGGCATTGCCATCCTGGCCCCGCTCCTGGTCTCGATCCTCCAAGGCATCGTGGGAGCCTGACAGTGACTCGCCAGCACCCACCAGATCTGCCGCGCTCGCTCACTCGGTGGCTGCGTAAGGCGCTCACGGTCATGGTGACGGTCGTTGCCCTGCTCGCCCTCCCTGCGGTTACGGCCTCCGCGGTGCCCACACCAACGCCCAGCCCAATACCCAGCTCCGGTCCGACCCCACAGTCGTCGCCGCAAGTCAGCTGGATCTCTCCACCCGCTTCCACACCATCCACAGGTGTGGACGGGTGCGCGTGGATGGACATCGGCTGCAAGATCAACCAGGCGATGAACGGCTGGTTCACCACTCTGGTCAGCGACGCCATCAACCCCGCCTTCATTCTTGTCGGCCAAGCGCTGCTGTCCGCGCCTCCGCCATCGATGTTCGCCCGCGTGCAGGAGCTGTCCCAGCATGTACGCCTGGTGGCCAACGCACTGCTCGCCCTCATGGTGCTCGCCGCAGGTGTGATCGTCATGGCCTACGGCAGCGCACAAACCTCCACCACGCCCAGTGAGGTCATCCCACGCCTGGTGATCGCCGTGATCGCCTTGAACTCCTCACTCATCGTGTGCCAGTACGCCATCGAACTCGCCAACTCTCTCGTCGCGGCTCTGCTCGGCGATGGGGTGAACGGTCAGCGTGCCGGGAACCTGATCGCGGCCAAGGTCGATGCGCTGATCAAGGACCCGAAGGGGACGGCGCTGTTCCTCGTGCTGCTGATCGGCGCCGCTGTCCTGATGGGCTTCGTGCTGGCCTTCATCGCCATCATCCGTGTCACCTTGTTGCTGTTCGTCATCATCGCCGCACCGCTGGCGCTGCTGTGCCACGCACTGCCGCAGACCGAAGGCATCGCGCGGTTGTGGTGGCGATGCTTCATCGGGCTGCTCGCCATCCAGATCCTCCAGGCACTGGGTCTGATCTTGGCGTTCAAGCTGTTCCTCACTGACTCGCCCGACACCTACCTGCCTCCGCCTGCCGATCCAGGTATCGGGGAAGCCGCCCTCACAGCGGTGCGCCCGACGGTGAACCGAACCCTGGACGCTCTCATCGTGATCGGCATTCTCTATGTGCTGATCACGATTCCCGGCTGGGTTGCGCGCTCCATCTGGCAGCAGGGCCAGCCCCACATGCTCAAACGGCTGATCAAGGCCGTGATCGTCTACAAGACCCTCGGCGCCGCTCGGGCTCTCGGCAAGGCCGGACAGCGCGCGGCCCAGCGCAAGGTCACAACCACCGCCGCCCAGCGGCATGGCGGACGGCCGCCCAGCGGCGGCCCGCAGCGCGGTCCCCGTGGACCACGAGGACGCGGCCCCAACGGCCCCGGCCCGTCCGCCACACCTACAGGAGCGTCACCCGTGCCCACCCGCACACCCACCTGGCAGCAACTTCAGCTACCCCTCGGCCTGCCTCCCAACGCCACCACCACCTCGGCGCCCGCTCCCGTAGCTTCTTCGGCGACCGCGCGGCGAGCTCGGCAGGGTCGGCAGCTGGCATTGCCGTTCCCTGTCACCCAGGTCCCACGCCCGCCGACACCACCAAGAGCACCCGCGCCCGCCACCGGGCCGTGGATCCGTCCGCGCCCGCCCTGGATCCAAGACCGGCTGCCCGGCATGCCCATCCGCGCCCCCCGACTTGGCCAGCTCCGTTTGCGGCTGGACCCGCCACCACGGCGCGTCCCGAGAAGCAGGCGTATCCCGAGAATGGACGACCGATGAACGAGACGGATCAGTTGTTGATCGCCCAGATTCCGTCCGACATCGACCGCCCAGACAAGATCGCCTACGGGCTCACCGTCCGCCAAATCCTCATCATCGTCGCCACCGGCGGCGTCGCCGCCGCCATCTATTACCTGTTCCACCAGCTCCTACCCATCGTCATCCTCGCCGCCGTCCTGCTTCCGCTGGCGGCACTCGGCATGGCCATCGCACTCGGTCGCCGTGACGGCCTGAGCCTGGACCAGTTCGTTTTCGCCGCGCTGCGGTTCGCCCGTACGCCGAAGAGATTGGTGGCCGCCCCGGAGGGTGTCGTTAAGCCGCCGCATTGGTGCCGTCTGCGTGGCAAGTTGCCCACGCCGCTGCGGCTGCCGGTGCGGGCCATCCGTACTGACGGAGCCCTGGATCTGGCGGATGGCGGTGTCGCCGTACTCGTCGAAACCGGCACCTTGTCCTTCCACCTGCGCACCGCAGGCGAGCAGGCCGCGTTGGCCGGCGCGTTCGGCCGCTGGCTCAACTCCCTCGAATCACCAGTTCAAATCCTCGTCCGCGCCCGGCCGGTTGATCTCGGCAATCTGATCGAGAGTGTTGAGCGGCGGGCCGAGAGCTCGCCACATCCAGCACTCGCCGACGCCGCCAGCCAGCACGTTGCCTTCCTCGAGGAGCTGAACAGCTCGCGCGAGCTGCTGGCCCGTCAGGTCCTCATCGTGCTGCGCGACAACCACGCCGCCGGGCGAGGACGGCGCTCGGTACGGCGAGAGGCTTCCGCCGCCGTGGCGCTGCGTCGAGCCGCAGAAGCAGAGCGCAGCCTGGCCGCGCTCGGCGTCACCACCCGTGTCCTCGACGCCTCCGCAGCGCACCAGGTGCTGACCGAGTGCCTCGATCCCGGCGGCTGGCATCCCGCCAGCCAGGCCCTCCCTGACGCCTTTATCACCGGTGCGGAGCCCGCATGAAACTACGCCGCCGAACGCAGCCAACGGAGGCCAGCGCCCTCACCGAGCCAGGCTCCCTAGAGGTCGGCGCTCGAAAGCTCACCTTGCCCAACGGGATGACCGCGTCCTTCGCCGTGACCGGCTACCCCCGTGAAGTCGGCGCGGGCTGGCTGGAGCCGTTGCTCACCTATCCGGGGCGTCTGGACGTGTCCCTGTATGTCGAGCCGATTCCCCAAGCCGTGGCGGCGATGCGGCTGCGCCGCCAGCTCGCCCGCCTGGAATCAACCAGCCGAACCGACGCCCAACATGGCCGTCTTCAAGATTTCGCGGCGGAAGCAGCCGCCGACGACGCCACCAACCTGGCCGACAGCCTTGCCCGGGGACACGGCCGCTTGTTCAAAGTCGGTCTCTACCTCACCATCAACGCCTCCACCGAACCCGAGCTGGCATCAGAGGTGGAGCTGGTCCGCGCCTTGGCCTCATCCCTCCTGCTGGACACCCAGCCAACCACTTTCCGGGCCCTGCAAGCGTGGACAACGAGCCTGCCGTTGGCGGTCGACTCGCTGCGCATGACGCGCAGCTTCGACACCACCGCCCTGGCCGCCGCTTTCCCGTTCACCTCATCTGACCTCGCGGCTCCGGTCGGCGATACGGGAGTGCTGTACGGACTGAGCGCCACCGGTTCCGGCGTCATCGTGTGGGACCGTTACAACCAGGACAACCACAATTCCGTCGTCCTGGCCCGCTCCGGCGCCGGCAAAAGCTTCTTCACCAAACTCGAAGCCCTGCGCCTGCTGTATCAAGGCGTCGATGTAGCTGTCGTCGACCCCGAAGACGAGTACGCCCGCCTGGCCCGCGCCGTCGGAGGCACCTGCCTCCACCTCGGTGCCGCCGGAGTGCGCTGGAACCCCCTCGACCTGCCCGCCAGCCACGGCCCACAAGACGACGTGCTCGCCCGGCGAGCCATGTTCCTGCAAACCCTGACCGCCACCATGCTCGGCGGCCAACTCACCGCACAGGCACGCGCGGCGCTGGACGCGGCCGTCATAGCCACCTACCAGGAGGCCGGGATCACCCACAACCCGGTGACCTGGACCAAGCCCGCACCCCTACTGGCCGACGTCGTCACCACCCTGAAGTCCTCGGAACAAGGGGCTGAGCTGGCCGCGCAGCTGGCGCCGTACGTGTCCGGCTCCTACCGCGAACTGTTCGACGGTCCGACCACGACCAGCCCAGCCGGACACCTGATCGTCTTCTCCCTGCGCGACCTCCCCGAAGAGATGAAAGCGGTCGGCACCCTCCTGGCACTGGATGCGGTCTGGCGGCGGGTCGCCAACCCCCGCGACCGCAGGAAACGCCTGGTCGTCGTTGACGAAGCCTGGCTGCTGATGAAGGAGCCTAAGGGCGCCCGTTTCCTGTTCCGGATGGCCAAGGCCGCGCGGAAGCACTGGGCTGGGCTGGCGGTCGTCACTCAGGATGCCGCCGACTTGCTCGGCTCGGAGCTGGGGCAGGCGATCGTCGCCAATGCCGCCAGCCAGATCCTGCTCCGCCAAGCGCCGCAGGCCATCGGCGCCGTCGGTGACGCCTTCGACCTCACCGACGGTGAACGCCAGTTCCTGCTCACAGCAGACCGGGGCGAAGCCCTGCTCATCGCCGGGCCCGCGAATCGAGCAGCGCTGAGCATCGTGGCGTCGCCCGCTGAAAACGACTTGATCACGACCGACCCCGCCGAGCTGGCCGAGATCGACCGCCGTACGCCACAGGCTCCCGAGCCTGCGGCCGATCATCACCACGACGACGAAGGCGACCCGCTATGACGTCAACCGCTTCTGCTGCGCCGTGCCTGCTCTGCGACATCGACGACCACGACGTGCAGACCATCCTGGACTTCCTGCGCGAGCTACCTGCGCGGCTGCCTGAGTTTCTGCTCGCCTACGGACCTCGTCTGGCTCTCTACGTTCTAGTGCTGTGCGTGGCGACAGACGTCGTTCGCTACCTGCTGGGCTGGCTCCACCACGCCGAACTCGTTCCGAACGCTCGCTTGATCGAAATCTCTTCACCGCCCACCAGCGACCCACAGGGCGCGGTCGTGCTGTGGAGCCAGCTGATCGGACTTCTCCGACCCGCATGGAAGCGCCTCTTCATCGGCCAACCGCACCTGGCCTGGGAATACCTCGCCAGCGAATCCGGTGTACGGATCCGCTTGTGGGTGCCCGGCGTCATCCCGCCCGGCACCGTGGAGAAGGCCGTCCAGGCCGCCTGGCCTGGCGCGACCACCACCACCCATGCTGCCTCTCCACCGCTACCCTCGGATGCCAGGGCCGCTGGCGGGAGGCTCGTCCTGGGAAGGCCCGAGCACTACCCGCTCAAAACCGACCACAACAGCGACCCGATCCGCTCGCTGCTCACCTCCATGAGCACTCTCCGCGAGGGCGAACACGCGCTTGTCCAGGTTCTGGCGCGCCCCACCACTGGCAAACGCCTGCGTCACGCCTATCGAGCGGCAGCCGCCCTGCGCGGCGCTCGCACTCAGACCACGCTCGGCCACGTCCTCGACGAACTCGCGCCTGTCTCCAGCCATCATCGATTCGGCGAACTGGCCCGTATGTTCCCCGAACGAGCCGAGCAGGTACGTGCTGTTCTCGCCAAGGCAGGCCAGCCCCGCTACACCGTCGCCATCCACTACGCCGTGGCCACAAGCCGTGCCAACGGCTCCCATCCCCACCCGGACTCGGTCCGCGGCTGGCTGCGAGGCCAAGCACACACCCTCGCCGGCGTCTTCGCCCTGTTCACCTCCGGTCACCAGTACCTGCGCAGAGCCCGACTCTTCCGGCCCCACGCCCGGACCAGCTCCCGCCGGTTCGATACCGGCTACCTGCTCTCCGTCGGCGAGCTGGCCGCGCTCGCCCACCTGCCCTGGGACGTTGACGCTCCCGGCATCACCCGCGCCGGGGCGCGCCCCATAGCCCCGCCACCGGACGTACCACGAGGGTCGGATTCCGGGCCGGTCCGCGTGCTGGGCGACAGCGACAGCGGCCACACGCGGCCCGTCGCCATGCCCATCGCCGACGGCCGCCACCACACCCACGTCCTCGGCGGCACCGGTGTCGGCAAATCCACCCTGCTCGCCAACCTCGTCCTCGCCGACGCACAGGCCGGTCGAGGCTCCCTGGTCATCGACCCCAAAGGCGACCTCATCACCGACATTCTCGCCCGCCTGCCCCGTCGGGCGATCGGCAAGACGGTCGTGTTCGACCCGCAAGACCCGGCCCGGCCGCCCTCCATCAACATCTTGGCCGGACACGATCCCGCCTTCGCCGTCGATTCGGTCGTCACCATCTTCCACCGCTGCTTCTCCTCGGCCTGGGGACCACGCGTGGATGACCTCCTCCGTTCGACCTGCCTGACGTTGACGAAGGTGCTCGGTCAGAAGGCGACTCTGGGCGAGGTTCCCCGGCTGCTGACTGACTCCGCTTTCCGAGCCCGTGTCACCAAACGGCTCGACGACGAACTTCTGGCCGGCTTCTGGGACTCCTACCAAGCACTCACCCCAGCCGGACAAGCCACGGTCATCGGCCCCGTCATGAACAAGCTGCGCGCCGTGCTCCTGCGCCCGTTCGTCCGGCAGGCCCTGGCCAGCCCGAACACCACGGTTCCCATCGGCCAGCTCCTTAGCGACGGCGGCCTCGTCCTCGCCCGCCTGCCGAAAGGCATCCTCGGCGATGACGCCGCCCGCCTGTTCGGCTCGATCCTGCTCGCTCACACCTGGCAGGCCGCCACTCGCCGCGCCCACCTTGCCGAAGCCAGCCGCCCTGACGCCTCGCTGGTCATCGACGAATGCCACAACTTCCTCAACCTGCCAGGCCACATCAACGACGTCCTGGCCGAGGCGCGCGGCTACCGGCTTTCCCTCGTTCTGGCCCACCAGCATCTCGACCAGCTTCCAGCGGACCTCCGCGAAGCGCTCTCAGCGGACGCCCGCAACAAGATCTACTTCACCGCTTCGCCTAAAGACGCCAATGACCTCAAACACCACACCTCGCCACTGATCACCCCGCACGACCTCACCCACCTCGGCGCCTACCAAGCCGCCGCCCGCCTCATCATCGACGGCCAGCAGGCACCCGCCTTCACCCTGCGCACCCGACCGCTGCCACCCGTAACAGCAGGGCGCGAGGAAGCCATCCGAGAGGCATCCCGTGAACGCTTCACCTCGCCATCCACCGACCCTGCGACGCCCAGAGCGGGACACAGGCGACGCGCGAGCGCCTCCGGCACCGACCCACGCCCCCGCGCTCAGACCGCCGTGGCGCCACCGGTCAAAGCACCGGAGTCATGACTCAACACATCACCACCCGCTCCAATCCGCGCCCCGCTCTCACCTCAAGGAGAAGCCCATGCCAACCACCCGCATCCCGCGCGGCCTGCCCCGCTTCGATGCCGCCGCCATGGCCGAACTCGCCGCCCGCCTGACGCCCCGCGACTACGACATCCTCGCCCATCTGCACGAGCACCGTGTCCTGACCACCCATCAGATCCAACGCATCTTCTTCGCTATCCCGCAGTCCACGCGCCGCCGTATGGGGATCTTGCACAAGCTGCACACCGTCACCCGATTCCGACCCTGGACCCCGTACGGCGGCTCCGCACCCAATCACTGGATCCTCGGCCGCGCCGGTGCCGAGCTCCTCGCCATCCGCGAAGGCGTGACGGTCAAGGAGTTCGGCTACCACCCCGACCTGGCCATGTCCATCTCGGTCTCGACCAAGACCGGCCACCAGGTCGGAGTCAACGACTTCTTCGCCGACCTGCACTACCACGCCCGCCATGCTGGAGCCGAAGCCAGCGCGGAGGTGCTGGCGTGGTGGTCCGAGAAGCGCTGCGCCAAGCTTTGGGGTGATCTGGCCCGCCCTGACGCCTACGGCCGCTGGGCCGAGAACGGCCGAGTGATCGACTTCTTCCTCGAACACGACACCGGCACCGAGTCCCTGAACAAGGTCGCCGCCAAGCTGCCCGACTACGCCGAGCTCGCCGACGCCACCCAGATCACGACGCCCGTGCTGCTATGGCTGCCCAGCCGCGCCCGAGAGACGAACCTGCGCAGGCTCTTGGCCACCGTAGAAGTGCCGGTCGCCACCGCCATCCACACCAGCCTCGGCGACGGCCCAGCTGGACCTGTCTGGCTACCCGTCAACCACGACGGCCCTCGACTCCGGCTGGCCGAACTCGCTGACGCCTGGCCTGACCTGGCCCACACCGCCACCAAGCAGGACGAGATCGACGCGTAGCCCACCGAACATCGCCTCACCGAGAGGAGGCATAACGAGGTGAAGTACGCCGCGGCCGGCGCCGCCCTCCTGCTGCTCATCGTCTTCGCGCTCATCGCAGCCATCACGAGCATCCTCACCAGCTCCGGAACGCCCGGAGGGATCGGCTGCGTCATCACGACCACGAACAGCAGCTCGCAAGGCGGTCCGGCCGTGGCCTCCCTCGACGGTCTGGATGAGGAGCAGCAGAGCAACGCCGCACTCATCGTGCAGACCGGCTTCCAACTTGGCCTTCCCTCCCGAGCAGCTGTGATCGCGGTAGCGACCGCCCTCCAAGAATCCAAGCTCCGCAACCTGCGCTACGGTCACCTCGACTCGCTGGGATTGTTCCAGCAGCGTCCCAGCCAGGGATGGGGAACGCCCGAGCAGATCCTCAACCCGACCTACGCGGCCCGCCAGTTCTACACCCACCTCGTCGCCGTCCCTGACTGGGTACAGCTGCCGCTGACCAAGGCGGCCCAAGCCGTCCAACGCTCCAACACCCCAAACGCGTACGCCTCATGGGAGCCGCTCGCACAGCGAACCGTGGACGGCCTCACCGGCTCCTGCGCCACGGTCATGCCCGGCGAGCAGGCGGCGGCCGTCATCGCCTACGCCCAGGCTCAGCTCGGTAAGCCGTACGTATGGGGAGCCGAGGGCCCGGATACCTTCGACTGCTCCGGGCTGACCATGCGCGCTTTCCAAGCCGCCGGAATCGCCATCCCACGCGTGGCCGCTGACCAATGGCGACACGGTCAGCGCATCCCGATCGGCCAGGAACAGCCCGGCGACCTCGCCTTCTTCAACATGCAAGCCGACGGTCCCGGACACGTCGGCCTCGTCATCGGCAATGGTCAGATGATCCATGCACCCAACCGCCGTGAAGTCGTCAAAATCAGCTCCTACCAGCGACGCGATCTGATCGGATTCACCCGGCCCCTCAGCCGTTCCGACCCCCGATGACAAGAGCTGTGGAGCGGGTGAGCTGCAAGGCCTTCTTCTCCAATTCGCCAGTCACGCTGAGGTATACCTTCAATACTGTCCGGGAAGGCCTCGTACGAAGGTGCGATTGGAGGAGATTCAGACGAACGCGCTGCGCCTGGCCCCGCCGCCGCTCATCGTGAGCCTTCCGCTCGATCTGAATGGCCCCTTGAAGATCCAGCCCAAGCACAAGGTCGCGGGCATGCTCGTCGTCGACCGGGACTACGCCATCCGCACGCCGGAAGACTGGAACGTCCCGGGCGTATATCTCCTCATGGACCGACCGGACGCGACGGGCCGATGGGGAGCCTACGTCGGCAAGGCCACCACGCCGGGCTTGCGCAAGCGCCTTCTCGAACAGCTACAACGTGATCATTGGTACCGCGCCCTGCTCATCCGGAGCGAAGGCGGCCACCAGTTGCACAGCGGGGAGGCCGCATGGCTGGAAGGGAAGCTCTACGACGGCCTCGCCCACGCCGCACAGGTCGACTTGCACAATCGAAACCGCCCTCGCGACCTCACCCTCTCTGATGAGGACGAAACCAGCCTGGTCGAATACCTCCAGGTGGTTCCATGGACATTGCGGCTCCTCGGCCACACCCTCCATCCCTGCCCTCCCTCGGCCGCCGACGGCGGGACACCACTTCTTCAGATGATCAAGCCGGAGCCCGAGAAGGACACGAACCAGACAGAAGCTCGAGAGCTACGCGAAGCCGATGCCGCTGCGAAGCTGAAGCTTGCCGAGGTGCAGGCCAGAATCGAGCGGGCCCGCGCCAAAGCCGCAGAGTAGAACGCGGGAGTGAGCACTACGATCTCGGTTCCTGCGGCCACCCAGGCGGTGTCCATCGAGAGGTCGGGGCCGGTGGTGCAGGAGGTCTGCCCCGGCCAGCACAATTCGCCTGTGCTGGCCGGGGCAGGCCACCTACGCCACCGGACCGGACTACCGGATCCAGCCCTCACCCTTCTCCCCGCCGTGAACGCGGCAGGCGAGTTCTTCCTCAACGCTCAGCACGTGAGCCAGCAGGTGCTTCACCCCGCTGGTCAGCGCTTTGCGGATGCGGTGCCAGCCGTCGATGACCAGGAGGCCACCGTTGGGTACCGGTACGACGATCAGCGGCTCGGACAGATCCACCTGCTGGGCGTGCTCTTCGTCGATGTGGATCAGTTGCAGCAGCCCGGCCCAGGCAGCAACCTCGACTTGCCCGCCCGGAGTACGGTCCGCCGTCAGCTTCTTGGCGTGTGAGACGTTCCACCGCCATGCCATGAGCTGGAACATCTCACTGTGCGAGCCTTCGGCCGAGTTCGTGACCGCCTCCGCGTCGCCGCTGGACTGACCGGTCCTGATGGTGCTGGCGCTCATCGGCTCGTCCCCCTCCATGCAGCCGCCGGAGAAGCGGATCCGCGTAGGAGAACGTCTCCACGACGGCCGTCTTGGTCGCGGAGACGCTCCGCCGGAACGGCCGACGAGATACTCGCCGCTACCTTGAGGAACTCGCGTGCGGACGAACGGAGGATGAGAGCAAATCCGTAGTCGATGTGCATGAGGGCCAGGTCCTCTTCCGCCAGTCCCCGCTCGGCCACCGCATGAGTTGAGGGAGCGGCGGCGCCGTCGGCAGGGTGGTGGGTGAGGTAGCTGGCGATCCAGGACGCGTACCGTTCCAGTCCGTGGATGCTGTCCCCACCACCGCTGGGGTTCATGGCGGCGTCGTGCCGCAGGACCATGCTCCACCAGATGTGCAGGGTCTGCGCGCGAAGCCCGATGGTCACCTGCCGGGCTGTCACGCGTTGCCCCTGTGCGAAGCGGTGCGCCAGGTCACGCGCCACCTCCTCGTGTAGCTGCCGCGCCCGCTCGGCCACCGCGCGCAGCGACTCCGTTCGGGAGGCGGGCGCGGCCGGGTTCGGGCTCGAGGGATGGCTGGTCATGAGGTGCTCCTCTGCGTCGATTCGATGTTCGGGGCCGGGGTGTGTCCCTGGCGCGTGGCGTGTTCGGCGAGCAGTTCACCGGTGGCGGCCAGGAACCGGCGGGCTGCGGCGCGGGATGCGTGCGCGAGGCCGTGGTCCAAGAGGGTTCCCGGCTTGGTGGAGGTGGGCTCGGCGGTCAGGTACGTACGGGCCCACGAGCGGACCCGGCGTACCGCGTGGTCGGCTTCGAGGTGGTGCTGGTTGAGCTGCTTGTCCACCAGTTCCCACCACATGCGCAGTGCGTGGGTGAAGCTGGCCTGGTAGAGCGGCTCGCCCGTCAGCCGGAGCCCGCGCTGCAACAGGTACGCCACTTCGGCGGCAGCGGCGTAGGCGGCGTGCTGGGTAGCGGCGAGCACCTGCTTTACCCGCCACTCGATCCGTGTGAGCTGGTCTTCTGTCTCGGTGGGTGGCGCGTCGGGCGTGACCGTGGGTTGCTGATCGAGCGCGCCGGATACGTCCGCACCGCCTTTCTCATACGGCTGACGGCGGTCAGGGGGCATGTTCGTCATGCTGGGTTCCTTGGTTGGAGGGCTATTTCGCGAAGTGGCTTGCCGGGATGACAGGCCCGGCAAGGGCATCGGCCAACGACCGGGTGGTGGCCAGGAACCCCTGCGCGGCCTGGCGGCGGGCCTGGGCCATCGCCTGCGCGAACAGGTCTGCGTAAAGGAGCGGGCTGCCGTTCAGGAGGTGCTGTTCGGCCTGGTGGCGGGTGCGCATGACGGCCTCGGCCCCGTCGAGCCCCTCACTGTTGATCAGGTCCATGACCTGCTGCCACCAGCCGAAGACGAACTGGGTGACGGCGAGCCGGGCCAGGTCCTCGGAGGCGAGGCCCTTGCCGAACTCGGCGGCGTAGGTGAGCTTGTCGATCGCCTCACACGCCTCGATCGAGGTGCGGGTGTAATGCGTCTCGGCCATGGTCTCGAGCTGTCCCATGATCTTCTCCTTGAGGTTGTGGTACGGCCCTGAGCGGGCCGTACCGGGTCGGTCGGACGCTCAGGCGGTGGTGAGGAGCTTGAACGCGCGGATCTTGATCTTGGTGTTGTCGTGGTCGTCGAGCAGGGCACGTTCGGCTCGCACCGTGCCGATGTCACGGCTGCCGAAGACGGGGCTCTTGTGGTCGAGCCGCTCGGTAACGGCGTTGTATGCGGCCCAGCGGGTGTTCCTGATGGGTTCCTGGGTTGGGGCGCTGGTGAACAGCCACTCCAGCTCGCGCATCGTCATCTCGTGGTTCTTGCGCCGCAGCTCTTTGGCGTTGGGGTCCATGGGGTGGAGGGCGGCGGCGAACTGCCGGAACTCCTTGACGTCCATCGGAACCGAAAGAAGCTTCTCGGCTTCGGCGGCGAAGGCCTGCCCGTGTCGCCACGTCAGCTTGAGCGCCTCGCGTGCCTCCGCGATGCGCCCGGCGATGTGACCGGTGTGCCGGACCGTGAACTTGGCCGCGTGGTTACGCAACGCCGCGCGTTCGGTGTTCGCGCACACCACACGGACGGGGGTCGCGACGGTGGTGAACGCGCCCCAGCCGTCGTGACGGGAGAACGCCGCCAGGTACAGGTCGACCTGGTCGAACCCGCCGACCATGAGCGGCTCGGGCAGGCGCATGGTGACGAAGACCCGCCGTCCGCCGTTCAGCGAACCGCCGGTGTCGAAGACCGCGCCGGACTCGTCCACCAGGGTCTGCAGGAAGTCGGTGACCTCCTCGTTCTGTACGACCTTGTAGTCCTTGCCGACCATGCCGAGGCGTTCGGGCTGACCGGTCACCGGGTTCGTACGGACGACCAGGAAATCCTCATCGGTGGTAACGGGCTGTCCGGTGACGGGGTCGGTGACCGAACCGACCCCGACCTTGCGCACGTCCCATCCGGCAAGCTGGGCGTTGTTCAGGAGTTCCTCGGCGGTCATCGGGCCGGGCGCGGTGTAGCCGAGCCCGTGCCAGGCGGGCTTCCCCGCAGCGGCGAAACCGGCTGAGCCATTGGCGAAGATCTCGATCTCGTGGGCCATGACGGTGCCTCCTCAGGCGTGATGAATCAGGTAAGGCGATGTGATGCGGATCGTGGGTGGGGCCGTCCCAGGACAGGCCGGGGTCCAGGCGGCGCGTGCCCCGGGGCGGACGGGCTGGTGGGGTAGCCCGCCCGCGTGAGGATCAGTCGCTAGTGCTGTCGGTGGCAGCGAGGGCGAACCGGCGGGGCCGTTCACAGGTCAGCGCTGCCTGACCGAGGCTGACGAGCCGGTCCAACGCGTTGGCCACCGCGCCGGACGAGGCGTCCAACACCCGCCCGATCTCGTAGGGGGTGAACTCCTTACCGGGGTGCTCGGTCAGGTGGGCGTGCACCCGATCCCGCAGCGCGCCCGGCCGGACCGTCACCCCGCCCCCGCCGCCGTTGCCGGTGCGGGTGGACGGCGTCCGTGCCGGGGCGGGGGTGATGCCGGTCAACACCGCGCGGGCGGTCCGATGCACCTGAGCGGCCTTGGCCATCGCCATTTCGAGGCGACCCAACGCCATCACCGCATCGCCGTTGTCGTCTTTCGCGGTGACCGTCCCGGACAGCAGGTCAGCCAACTCAAGGAGTTCGGCCCGCACTCTCGCCCAGGCCGGATCGGTGTCGGCAACCGGCTCAGCGGTCGGCTCGTCTGGAGTCTCGTCGGCGTCCGGCGGGAAGGTCTGGGTGGGCTCCACGTTCACCTCGGGAGCCTCGTCGCGGGCGGTCGGCTCGTCGCCGGATGCCAGGTACCACTCGTCCTTGCTCCGGTCCTCGTCGTCTCCGCGCGAGGCCAGCCCGGCCGCCACCAGCTGATCGAGCACCTTGATCGCGCCTTCCCGGGTCAGCCCGGCCGCTACGCCGATCGCGGCGGCGGACCAGCCGGAGTTGCCCTCTAGGGCGGCCAGTACGGCCTCCTGGTGGGTGTCCAGCCCGGTGGCGTCCTCCGTTGTCTCATACAGATCAGCCACGTTTAGGTCGTCTGTTGTGGCAGCCGTAGGCGTGACCTCCGCTGGATCCGGGAGGTCGACCTTTACGGTCTGCTCCAAGGCGACCGTGGAACTGTCGGTCATGTCGTCGTTGTCGGTCGGATACCACCGGTCCGGGGTGCGCCCCCGGCCCTGACCGTCATGCCCGCCCGCCACACGCCGGGCCCGACCGTCGATTTCGAGCTGGTTGAGGATCTTGCCCACCGCCACCCGGCTCATCCCGGCGGCCGCCCCGATCGCCGTGGCCGACCCGCCCGGCGTGGCGATCAGCGCGGCCCCTACCGCCGCCACACGGGCTTCCGCCCCGCCCTCGTTGTCTGTGTCCGGGGCCGGGATAGCCGGGCCGTCAGGGCCCGCCACGGGCGCGTCAGCGATGGTGTCCGTGTCATTGGCGGCGTTTTCCGCGACAACCATTGCCGTGTCTTGAATAGCCATTTTTCCGATGCCCTTCCCGGTTGAATTCCCGGCCGATGCGCGGCCGGTGTTTTCGTTTGCGGCTCGACCATGTCTCGCGTCGTGGCGCATAGCAAGGGATCACGGAAACATTTTTCGTCACCGCGACGGCTGGAGAGGCTTACCTAACAACACCTTCTGCAAGCTGGTAAAACATCTCGCGAGAAGGTCATCGGATCGGCTTGACAATAGACACGCGTACAGGTCGCCCGACATTTATCCGAACGACGGCGGACGATGCCGTGTTGCCCGATTCACAGCCAGCAGCGCCTCACAAATAATCGCGCGTTCGGCTTGACATCAAATAGAAGTCGAGCGTCCATAGAAATGCGCGGGAAGCCCCCTGGGCACCGGGGACCCGGAAACGAAAGGAAACGCACGCATGATGCGACACACGATTACCGCCGACGATGAGGTCATCGTGAACGCCTCACACGTACGAGGACTGTCGGCCTACGGCCCCGGATGGACGCTGATGTGGGACGGCACCGACGCCGTCATCAACCGTCCCGAAAACGGCGACGACGACGCCCTACTGGAGATCATCAGCTACGAGGACATGTGCCAGCTACGCGACAGCCGCGCCGAACAAGGCGATCCCCACGACGACGGCACCATCGCCGCTGACCTGACCGACATCCTCTGTGAGCACCATCCCGCGTGGGCTGATCTCCCGGCGTACACGCATGTCCCGCCCGCTGGCACCCTGGCCATCAGCTAGCCCCCCGGCCCCGGAACGCCCTGTGGCGAACCGGGCCCCACCCGACACGGTTCCGCGCGGGCCGAGACGGTACGCGCCACACCCGGCACAGGCACGGGCCGCACGCGCCCGGCTGACCTGGACAGCGCGGTCATGCAACCGGCCGAACCTGGGCGGACGGCGACCGACCGGGCGGGCGAGGTTCTGCTCGCTTCCTTCAAGGTCCTCCCAACGGTCGGCCTCACGCCGGCCGTTGGGAGGCTGGCCAGCAGAAGACGGAAAGCAATCGACGACGGGAACCCCGACAATAATGTGAGGGCCGCACCACAACGGGCCCGCACATATATTCCTAGGCTCGCCTTAGGGCGAGTCGGGGCGTGCATCGCCTCGGGCGAAACCCGCGTGACCTGAGCAGACGGCACGCCAACGGGTGATGCGCTCTCAGCGGCGACAGCGGACGCAACAACAAAAGGCGACACCGAGCGCGACAGCGAACAACGCCCTGCTTTTGAACCCGCAACAGCGACCGCGACACCCACGTGGCTAGCTCGGTTGTCCTTCAGCGGTGGATTCCCTCGCCCCTACGCGAGGCGAACCCACCCCGGTCCGCCCGCCCAGCGCCCCCTCCGCACCGGACGGGCGGACCGGTATCAACGCCTACCTACGCCCCAGGTGTCAAGCCCGCACGGCCATCATGTCGGAGCGGGGGCTCTGGCCTCAGGCTGCGACCGCAGCAGCCACTTTCGAGGACCTCGATCGAGTACGGCGATGACGAGGCCCGCCCCCCATCCACATGCCCGGCACGGCGAGCTGGACGAGCACCTTCCCCGGCTCGCGCGCCTGGCTGCGAGCGGTCTCGACGCCGACCCCACCGCCACCATCCGTCCGGCCACCACCCCGCCCGCGCCCCACCCGCGCCCGACGTCGATGGCGGGGACGCCCTTGTCCAGCTCACGTCCGGCTGCCCTTCCAACAACTCGGCCAACGCTGGCAGCACCGGACCAGGCTCTGGCTCACCGCGCTCGAACGCGCCCGGCACGGCCGAGTTTGGCCTTGACGGAATGGGTGGCAGGGCATGACGCAACTCCTGCGGCCCGGTCGCGCTGATGATGACCTGCTTGCCCCGCATGGCCAACCACTGGTAGCCGACCACCAGGAAGGCCCAGTCGGGCCAGTCTCGGCGCAGCCCGGCCAGCGCCTGCTGTGCCCACGGCTCCTGCCCGAATGCGGACACCTGGTCCGCGTTCGGCTTCAGCTCGCCTCCCACAAGCCTGCGGAAGGGTCCAGGCCAGCAGCTCCTTCCTCGCCGACCGGCCCCGGCCTACTCGCCGATACCGTCACGCCCTCCTGCAAGGCGCCCAGTCGACCATCCGGTACATCGCCCGATGCTTCCTGCTGCCCCATGAACGCACGGTGTGGGCAGGCGACCTCGCCGGTGATCATCGGACTCGGCCCAGCAGGGACCGGCTCCAGCGCGAGATCAGCCCAGACCGCGTGGCCCTTGATCGCATCACCCGAGATCCCTGTCCGGGTCGCCAGCTCAGCCACCCCGGCCAGGCCCCTCCCGTGCTCGGCCGCCTCGGGCACTGAGCCAGGCGCGCGGGAGAAGTCCGGGGATGGGCCGCCGCCCAGGTCATAGACCACGATCCTGGCCACTTTTGTGCCGCGTAGCACCTCGACCACGAAGAACCCCCGCTCCCGGCCCGAACGCGAGTGCCGCAGCGCGTTGCTGACCAGCTCGGCCGTCACCCACCGCGCGTCATCCACCCGGCCGGTGTCGGCCAGAAGCTCTCCCACCATGCGGCGCGCGGGAGCCGACTGATCTCCCCGCCCGGGAAAGGCCCGCCGCCAGGCCATCCCGCTCCACACCTGCGAGGCGCGCAGCCTGGACATCACAAGCCCCGGCGCCAGATCCGGGAACTCCTCCACCGCTGACGGCCGCTGGCACGTCGACGAAACGAGGAGAGGGTTCGACTCGGCCGTGGCATGCTGTGTGCGCGTGTCCATGCGGATGTCCCTTCGGTCACGCCCCCGGCCCATCCGGGGAGCGGCCAGCACGATCACTCACCTCGCCGCCCGAATCACACCCCCAACCCGCCACCACGCGCCCACCCGCCCCGGCCTGCAGCAACACCATTCCCACGACCGCCGACACCCCGAGACCGACCCCGGCGATCACCCCACGCGGAGACTGGAGCCCCTCCCCAAAGGCCGCCTACCGTCCCAACCCCGGATGCGGGGTACCGACGTGCCCACCGCGCGTGGGCAGGAAAGGGGACGTCAACGCATGTCAGGTACCGGATACCAGACGCTTCTCGACTGCCGCCGCCGCAGCCGATACCTGCGCCAGCACGGCTTCACAGTCGACCAGATCGCCGTCATCCTCAGCCTCGACCACCTCGCCACCCCGCTCCGCCTCTACCGGTATGCCGCCGGACTCACCGCGGCGCAGACGATCGAGGTCTTCCACCGACTCGCCGGCACCATCAGTGCCGGACTGCGCGAGTCTCGCCTCTACGACTACGAGAACTGGCCGCAATCAGGCCGGCGACCCTCCATCTCCACGCTCCGCCTGCTGGCCCGCATCTACGGCACCCGCCCCGCCCATCTGCTCACGGCCGAGATGCTGGCCACCTACGCAAGGCACGACCAGCGCATTCTTCACGAAGAAAGGTGAGCCCCCGGCCGGGGGCACCGCCAGGTCTCCACTATCCGCCGCTCTTGGACGGGCCCGTTAACGAATGAAGCGCTCATACACCTGCCGCGCCTGCGCACTCGGCACCGCGTCGATCTCCGCCAGCCGCTCCCTCAACAACTCGAACGAACGCCGTACCGCGGGCAGGCGCCCGAGTTCGCCTTGAACCGACATCAGCAGGCACCACAACGTCTCGCTGCACGGATCGATGCGCTCGACCGCCAACCGCAGCACGTCCATCGCCCGGCCTGGATCATCGGCCCTCACCAGCTCGGCCAGCCGCTCAGCGGCATCCGCCGCCTGCCGCTGAGCGGCCTGCCGCAACGGCAGCACCCACAGATCATCACGCCCAGCCAGCAGCGCCCCCCGATACAAGGCCAGCACCTCATGCAACGCCGCCACCCGCATAGCGTCCTCGGCCGCAATCGAGGCCAGCTTGCACGCGTCCTCGAACCGCCAAAAGTCCACATCGAACGACGCCGCAGGCAGCAGTCGCCGCTCCCCGGACTTCAGCACGAACCGCACGCCAGTCGCGCACCCCGTCGCCTGCCGCATCGCCCGGTTGATCTCCCGCACCGCCGACTCCAACCGGCGCCCGCCAACCTCCCCCGGCCACAGCGTCTCGGCGATCCCCTCCGCCGAAACTCCGTCCCGCGACACCGAAAGCAACGCAAACAGCTCCCGCGCCTCGGCACGGCCGAAGGAGATCTCCGACCTGCCATACGACAGCCGCGGTACCCCCAGTACCTCGGCCTTCGCCTTGCCCGCCGCCGCTATGAACCCCGACCTCAGCCCGGCTGAAGCGCCTGGCACGAAGGGCGCCTCAGCCTCCGCCTCCGCACCTGCCTCTGCAACCGCCGGGCCGGAGCTGGGCTGGTCAAGCTGAGACGTAGTCACCGCCCGAGGTTCACTGCCCTCAACGACGGCAACCGACTCCGGCGTCACGCAGTCGACCGCAGGCGCCTGCGCCCCAGCGGGTGCCAGGACAACCGCCGGGGGTACTTCAGCGTCCTCACCATTGCGACCATCGATGCCGCGTGGACAGGCGGCATCGCCAGACAGGCCCACGGCAGACGAGCCCGCGCTCGCCTGCATCGGCCAGGACCGTAGACGACCGATAAGCGCAGCGCTCAGGACCATGAGCATGAGCCCGAACGCCAGCGCAGCACCCAGCGGACCCATCGCCTCAGGCAGGTACTCTGACCTCGGCCTCACCGCATCGACCGATGTAGGCACAGGGGAAGACATGGAGGCCGATGCCAACGGCGTTTCCGATGGAGCCGGTGGTGTGAGAACCGTCGTGGACGATGGCTCCCTACCGTTCCTTCGTGGGCGCTGCTGACGGTCAGCCCTTGGCTGACGATCTCGGTTGAGAACTCGACCCGGAGCCCGGCCAGCTTCCCGGCCGCTTTCACGCAGCATGCGCGGTTCGGCATCCCTCCTACGAAATTTGGCTGGCTCAGCTTCAGGCTGTTTCACCGTAGAAGCCACCTCGCGTGGCCTCGACACCTTCTGCGGTTTAGGAGAGAGCGAGGCATGCACCGGATTGCGTTGCGACCGTTCCAGCAACTCCAGGAGATCCAGCGCCCGGCCTTCCATCAGGTCGCCATACACCAAGGCACAGAACTTCTCGATGTCGTACACCTGACGTGGCGCTCGGCCCACCTGCGGACAGTAAGGCTCTGCGCTAGCCAACGCACTGGCTGGCGAACTGACGCCAACCAGAATTGACGCCGCAACCGCTGCACTCAGCTTCCTCGCTACGTCTACGACGAGTTGCTGCCGCATACTGCCTCCCTGCCACTTTTGAGCCTTCGCACTGATCAGACCGTGCGCGGCACCGCAACAGGGGTGGTGAAACTCTCCACGGCAGCTACTGGCGGGGGCGCGGTGCACGGGGCAGCGAGAACGCCTATGACAGCGGGCCTCCGGGGCACAGCGCTTGATGGTGAGAACTCACCATCGCTCGGAACCACTCATCGCCCGACACGGCAAGAAGGGCCATCACAAGGCGTGTTAGGGCCACTACTCTCTGATCGGAGGTGACGGTGGACGGACAGGACCAGGTCAAAGCGCAGCGCCTATTGGAGGGCGTCGTCCCAGAAGAGATCTTCGCGTCGTACTCCGTGCTGCTCACGGAGGGCGGCTGCCCTGAGGACGACGCCGCGTCCCTGCTTGGAAGCAGTGAGCAGGTCGCGGAACTTACGGCCCGTGGGATGGCGCATCGCCGGCCGGACGGCCCCTCGATGCCGCCACGTCTCGTGCCCGCTCCCCCGGAACTCGCATTGCAGGGCGTCTTGACAGACCTTTCACGCCGTCTCGTCAGCAATCAGGAGCGGTTGCTGGCCGGACACAAGCGACTGAGGGAGTTCCACCAGACGCCGGCCGCGGCGTCCTCGAACTCAACGATGGACCGGCTCGTGCAGATCGTCACCGATCGGGATGAGATCAGCCGCCTGTCCTACGCACTCATCAACGCCGCGCGGCACGACTGGCTCACATTGGACAACTACGTCCTGGAGGCGCCTGTCGAGGACTCCACCGGGTACGTGCCGCTACCAGTCTTCGAGGGCCAGGTGCAATGCCGGGCGATCTATGAGACCCGCTGCGCAGAGCACCCGATCGGTGCGAAGACGATCGAGGCTGCAGTGGAAGCCGGGGAACAGGCGCGGCTGCTGCCTCGCATCGGGATGAAGATGAAGCTCGCAGACGAGGCAGTCGCGCTCCTTCCGCTGACGCCCACAGGGATGGGCGGAGCTCTGCTCGTACGCTCGCCCGTCATCGTCGGTGCGCTGCGCGAGTACTTCGAACTGCTCTGGGAGAAGGCGATCCCGTTCGGAAGCACGGAAGCCGTCGGGCCACTCACCCCTGCGCAGTCGCAGGTACTGCAGTTGCTCAATCAAGGACTATCCGACGAGGCGATCGCCCGGCGGATGGACATCAGCGTCAACACCATGCGCAGACACTGGACCGCCATCCGCGATGCGCTGGACGTGGAGACCCGCTTCGCCGCCGGAGCCGCAGCAGCGCGCCGCGGCTGGATCAACTGAACCCGAGAGGCCCTGTCACATGCCCGAATACCTGGACTTCGTTCCCCAGCAACGCTTCCAGCCCACCCTTGCGCTGTCCCCGGACGGCCAACTGGTCGCCTACTCCAGCCACGCCTCCGGGCACTACGACCTGTGGGTCGTTCCCGTCACCGGTGGCGAGCCGCGCCGCGTGGCGGGCTTCGACGACCGGACAGTCCGCCAGATCGCCTGGACCCCCTCCGGCGATCGGCTGGTCTTCACCGCCGACGAGAACGGGGACGAGCAGTTCCGCATCTACCTCGTCGCTCTGGATGGCAGCGGCCTGACCGAGATCAGCTCCGGTCCGGACTGTCAGCGTGTCCTGGCCACGTCGCCATTCGACCCGACCGGCCGCTTCCTGGCCTACACCGCCAATGACCGCGACCCCGCCGCTCAGGACCTCATCGTCCACGATCTAGAGAGCAGCGAACTCCGCCGCTTCACACCCCCGCAAGGGGTCGCGTTCGAGGCCGTCAGCCTCTCCCCCGACGGCCGCTGGCTGCTGGCGACCGGGTTCCGTTCCAACACCGACATAGCCATCTATCTCACCGACCTGAGCGACCCGGACGCCACGCCGATCTGCATGACATCCGCCCTGGGCGAGGGTCTCTTCGAGCCCGGAGTCTGGGCGGCGGACTCCAGCGGCTTCCACCTGCTCACCGACCATTGGAGCGAGTTCACCGCCGCCGCCTTCTACGACCTCGCAGCCAGCTCCCTGCAGGCGATCGCGCGCCCGAGTTGGGACGTCGAGGTCCTCGACGCCGCCGCGGGAGTCCGCATCTGGTCAGTCAACGAGGGCGGCAGCTCCCGCCTGCACGCCGACCGCGACGGCCGCCCCATATCGCTGCCCGGCATCCCGCCCGGCGTCATGTCCGCGCTGTCCCTGGCGCCTGACGCCTCCTTCGCGGTCATCCTGATCAACTCCGCGGCGAGGCCGGCGGAAATAGCGGTCCTGGACCTGGCCCGACACGAGTTCCGCTACCTCACCGATACCCGTCCTCCGGCACTGCACGTCATCGACCCCGTCGCCCCCGAGCTGATCACTTACCCGGCCCGCGACGGACGCGACGTCCACGCTCTGCTCTACCGCCCGAACGGCCCCGGCCCTCACCCGGTCCTGCTGTCCATCCACGGTGGCCCGGAATCCCAGGAGCGCCCCCTCTACGCTCGCTCTGGCCTCTACCAGCATCTTCTCCACCAGGGAATCGCCATCCTGGCCCCCAACTTCGCCGGATCCACCGGCTACGGCACCGCCCACCAGAAACTCATTTACCGCGACTGGGGCGGCATCGACCTCGACGACCTGGACCACGCCATCCAGTACCTCCGCACCCTCGACTGGACCGACCCGAACCGCCTCGCCGTCATGGGCGCTTCCTACGGTGGCTTCGCTGCTCTGTCCTGCCTGGCCCGCCTTCCCTACCCGTGGGCAGCAGGCGTCTCCATCTGCGGTCCCAGTAACCTCCTAACCTTGGCGAAGGCGTCACCCCCCACATGGAAGACGTTCGTCGCCACCGTCCTCGGCGATCCCGACACCTGCGCCGAACACCTCCTCGAGCGCAGCCCCGTCACCTACGCCGACGGCATCACCGCTCCCCTGTTCGTCATCCAGGGAGCCCATGACCCACGCGTCCCCCAGGCCGAATCCGACCAGATCGTCACCCGGCTACGCGAACGCGGCGTCGAAGTCCGCTACGACATCTATCCCGACGAAGGCCACGGCTTCACCAACCGCGCCAACGAACTAACCGCGTACAAGGCCATCAGCACCTTCCTTCACACCCATCTGCTTGCCAAAACCGCCGACTGCTCCGCATCGCTCCACGTGGGCTGACAATTTCAAATAGAACAGTGCCCCCCGCAAGACCGGGGGGACTGCCGAGAGCCCATCCCACGCTATGTAGCCGGGCCGCCTAAACGAGTTCACCTCGATTCTTCAGCGGCTGTGTTTGCGTGAGTGGCTCCGCAGTTTGCCCGTAATGTCCCCGATGCGGTTGGTGTGGGCCGTCGCATGTCGCTGCGGTGGCGCCGGGTTCCATGAGCCCGGGGCGGGGCTCCTTCCTGATCGTCGTGGCAAGGTCCGGCACTCAGGCGAGGATGGGCAGGTCGATGAGGTGCTGCCAGGCCAGGACGAACGCCTGGGCCCAGGGCCAAGTGCGCTCGATCCGCAGGTAGCGACGGCGGGCGAGGGCGGGCAGGTGGTAGAGCTGGTAGCTCATGGTGCCCGGTTCGGCGCGCTCCAGGCCGTCTTGATCGTGCAGGGTCAGTAGCCGGAGCCAGCAGTCCAGGTCGTGGCCGAGGTCGGCGGCCAGGATCCAGCCTTGGCTGACAGTCCAGTCCTGGCTGGGCAGGTTGCGCAGACCCATCGCCTTGCCGGCGCGCACCCGGTCTTCAACCACCGGGTGCGCGCGGGCCACAGTGTCCAGCCACTGCGGATGGTGGGAGCCGGCGATGCCCCACACATGCGGCCGATGTTGGTGGCGATGATCGAGTACTTCCAGCCGGTCCGCATCTCGAACGCGGTGAGGTTCTTGCGATGGCAGGCCGAGGGGCGGACCCGGCGCACCAGCCGCATGCCCTCCGGCCAGCCGGCCCGCTGGTTCAGGCCGGTCAGCTCCGCCACGTGATGGCCCTGCTGGAGACCGCCGTCCTGATCGAGTGAGTCGGCCCAGGCAGTGGCGGGCAGCCGGGTGATGGCCTGCTCGTCGAGCGCGGTGATGGTCCAGCCGACCAGATAACGCACCGTGCGGCGGGGACCAGGTCAGACCGTCTGCACCAGTTCTGGCACCGAACAGGCTCTCCTCGAAGCCAGGGGGCGACGTTCGGGCAGGCGTCACGATCTGCGCCATCGGCGGTTTCGCCGGGGCAGTCCGAGCCGGGCCTGCACCGCACGCTCGAGCCAGTCGACGAACTCATCGGGGGTGTCCGGCAGGAGAGGCAACACCCAGTACCTCGCCCACTCCTCCCGCTTCGAGCGGGCCTCGGTCGTGTGCCGGCGAAGCCTGGCGAGGGCCGCCCCCCGGCCAAGAACCCGGGTTGGGCGGGTCTGGCCGCAGTAGCAGGCCATGCCATCAGCGTTGATGACGATGTACACGGCCCGCTCCTCCCGGCCGCTGTCCTCCTCAACGCCGAGGGGACAGCACCTGAACTCTTCAAGCCAGGGACGGGCCAGGCGTGCGAGTACGGCATACCGCTCCGTCGTCATGCTGACCACGCCGGACCACACGCGAGCCCTCACCGCGCACGCGGCTTCGGCTCAGAGATGAGACGCAGGTCGTCCGCAAGGTCTTCGAGCTGCGTGAACGACGCTTCCACCTCCGCCCACGCCAGCTTATCCGTGGTGCCGTTCTCGTCACGCAGGTCCATCAGGTCGCGGAGGCGATCGAGGGACGTGCCGAGCTTCTCCTGGAATTCGGTGAGAGCGTCGATCTCCCGTTCAGCCGCGGTCTTCTCCTTGCCCGAGCCTTTGGCGCTGAAGCCGTGCCGGACCGCGCTGCGCAGCTTCGCGTTGTAGGTGGAGCCCCGCCAGCCGCTCGGCTGGTCGACGAGTTCCTCCTTCTCCGGATCCCACCAGCGGGGGGACTTGGCGGAGCGCACACGCTTGACGGCGTCCGCGAGGATCTGCCGGCCCTCCGCCTTGTCCAGGAGCCCCTTAATGATCAGACCGACGGCCGTACGGGCGATGGTGGTCCCGGCCTCCGTCTCCGCCGAGCCAGCGGCCGCGAGGAGGTGGCCGCTCATCACCAGGGAGATCATCCCGAGTGCGCCGAGCAGCAGCCTGGCCTGGGTCTCTCCAGCGTCCGCGCGGGCGAGTAACTTGTCGACCTTCATGTCCGTGTCAATGTTCTCGACGACCCACCAGTTGTCGACGAGGTCCTGCCACAAGCATCCCGTTTCGAGAGCAGTCCGCGGAGAGTTGGTGCTCATGCTCGCGGAGTAGGAGCGCAGCCCCAGCTCGACGATCGGCCCGTTGCGCCGGCTGAGCACGAGGCGGCCCTCGGTCTGCAGCTTGCTGCGCACCAGCGCGTTGAACGACGGACTCTTATGCGTGAGCTGCTGCATGACGAGGGCGAATCGCAGGTCGGGGAGCCAGGAGGCGAAGCCGAGGTCCTCCATCGAGGAGGCGACGTTCCCGCGACCGATCAGAGCGTCGCGCGTGGCCCTGGCCTGCGCCTCGGGGCCCAGGAGTCCCTCGTCATACAACCCGTTGATGATCTCCTCTGCCTTCACAGCGTTCTTCGCGCCGTCGGCGAACACCTTGCCGCCCGTGTTCATGCGCAGCAGCAGGGAGCGCACAGCGGCGGGGAAGCGTTGCATCCCGCGCTGAGCGTCGTCATCGCGGTAGCCGACGATAACCGTGACCGGGATGGTCAGCGCGTTGAGGGCCATCGCGGCCCGATTGCGGTCCTTGATGTCGCCTGAGGTACCGGTGCGCGGCTCCTTGAGACGCTTATGCTCGGCTTTGATCACCTTGCGGACCAGCTCGCGGCGCTGTGGGAGGGGCATCCGCATCAGGTGCGAGGGCCGAAGCTCCACGGTCTCCTTGCGCGCTTCCCCGACCAGGGAGTCGTCCACCCATCCCCGGGGCACCCGGATGCGGTGGTAACAAAAGGCGAGGCGGCAGTTGCCGTCCACGGCGGTGAGGTCGTCGGCGGGCTCGCCGCTCTCAGACGTAAAGGCCGCCGGCACCAACATCAGGGGGCGCTCAACGAGCCGCTCCCCCACTTCCTGGGGGTTGTCGGTCAGTACACGCTGGGCGGACCGGTCGACGGACTCCAGAATGTCCTTGTGATCGTCCGGGTGGATCAGCACGGCATGGTCGCGGTGAGGCTCCGGCATGGCCAGCGCCGTGCGCATGCCGCCGGCGCGCGGATCGGCCTCGTAGGAGGCCTCGGCCAGCAGGCGGTCGTTTTCGATCGCGAGCGACACCATGGGCGAGTAGGCCCGGTAGGAAATGACCATCAGCCAGCCGATCTCCACCCTGTGCCGCTCGACGCGGATGCGGTCGAGCTGCTGAGGCTCCACGGCGCCCTGGACGAGGCGGCGGATTTCCTCATCGGAAAGGTGGACGTCGTCGTGCTTCTTCAGATAGTCCTCCGCGCGTGTCGTCACGCTCACCGGGGGAATCCAGTGTTCGAACTCGCCCTCGGAGTTGCGAAAGCCGGTGACGGGGATGACGCGGATCTCGTTGTCGTCCGGCTCGAGCTCCGGCGTGGTGATGTCGCTCATTGCGACCGCCCTTCTTGGTACGGCCGCACAAACGTTGTGCGGCCTGCGGAAGTAGCGAGGCAGCACCATTCGGAGGAGCTACGCACCCTCGTCGCCGTCGGAGGACCACAGTCCGACCTGGGCGTACTCGGCGTCGGTGCGTAAGCCGTCGGCAATCCGGTTGCCCACCCGGACGGAGGGGGAGGGAGACGCGGGTCGTGCGTACTCGGACCGCAGTCCTGTGCGCAGGCATCGGGCCGCTGCATCAACGGCATCAATGCGCCATATTAGTACTCGCCGCTCCGTAACGGGAAATGATTTAAAGTGGACGATAAATCCCGTAACTACCAGCTAGTCCCAGTCTCAGCCTTTTGGACAGACTTGGATAGATTCTCAATGAGGACGCCGGCCATCGGGTTGATCGCGGCGTGGTTCCCGTGCGTCCCGGGCCGGTCGATGTCGCCAGGAACGCCTAGGCATGGGACCGCCGATCGCCGTGGAGGCCCGCGGCAAGCCCACCACGGATGCGCATTGGCACAAAGCAGGCTAATCGCCCATCCTAGAAGTAGTCCGACCCGGTTCACCGAGGGCCGGAAGGCCGTACCATGCGATACGGGCGAGCGGTCAGGGCTTGTACTTACTATTTCACCCGGACAAATCCTAGCCACTTCACGGAAATCACCTCACGCGGAGTGACAAGCTGTTCGCCCGAAGCCCAGACACGCCTCGTCACGTCATCGAAGCCGGACTGGACCTGACTGGCCGGGTCCCGTGAGGTCCTCACGGGCGTTTCCCCAGCATCGACGGTGACTGGTATGGGTGCCGTCAACTACGAGATCGCGTATGCCGACGGCCGCCGCGACAAGTTGCATTTCGTTGACCAGCCGGTTCCGTTCTACGCACCGCAACGACGCGAGTAGGTCACTGCTGGTAGTGCAACGGGCCACTTGCGACATGATCGCAACGCACCCATCACATTTTAGTAACCGATCAGTGACAGTGTGCGGTCTACGTCGATACGTCTGTCAAATTCCCATCGACGCTAATAGCCGATCTATCCTCGATGTTCGCTTTCGGCTGCCGAGAAGCGGATATGTCAAGCTGACGCGTTGGACGGAGCGGGGCAATGTGGGCGGATAACGAAACCGAGGTTGATCTTCTCGGCTTCGACTTTCTGGTGGACACCCTGGTCGTGGCGCTCACCGAACCACGGCTGCTCCCCCTGACGGTGGGCCTCCTTGGGGACTGGGGCTCCGGGAAGAGCAGCCTGATGCGGATCACGCGACAGGAGTTGCTGAAGATCCGGGATGATGAAGAGTCGCCGTCCCGGTACGTATGCGTCCAGTTCAGCCCCTGGCAGTACGAGGATTACGACGACGTCAAGGTCGCGCTGATGACGACCGTGCTCGACGCGATCGGTCCACGGGCCGGCAGCGATCAGCAGGAACAGGTTTCTAGGCTCCGTAGGTTCGTCCAAGGTCTGGGCCGGTGGGGACGCAGGGGCGGCCGGGTCGCGGTCTCCGCCGCCCAGACCGCGGCTCCCTTCGCGATCCAGGCGATGGACCCGAGCATGGACCCACAGGTCCTGGACGTCACGAAGGCCGGGGTGAACGCTGCGGCGAGCGAACTCAACAAGCTGTTGGAAGACCCCAAGGCTAAGGAGGTCGCCCCGGGCAACGGCACGGCTGAGGCGATTACGGATGCAGGACGGTTCCGGACAGAGTTCGCGAAGGTCATCAGAACACTGGAAGACGTTGATGCAGTGGTGGTGTTCATCGACGACCTCGACCGATGCCTGTCCGAGACCGTGGTGGACACCTTCGAGGCCATCCGGCTGTTCCTCAACACGCCCAAGACCGCCTACGTCCTGGCGGCCAACCAGGCGGTTGTTGAGTCCGCGATCGACTCGCGGTACCCGCAGCTGCGTCGGCCCGACGGCACCGGGATCGGGGCCGACTATCTGGAGAAGATGCTGCAGCTCAAGGTGGCCATCCCGCCGCTGTCCGCTCCGGAGGCCGACACCTACGTCAACCTGCTGCTGGCCGAACTACGTCTCGACGACGAACAATTCCGCAAGGTCCTGGATGAGACCCGTTGTCGCCGCGAAGCCGGCAACCTGCAGGTGGCGTTCAACGTCGGCGTGGCCGGAGCGGTCCTCGGCGACGTGCCGCCCGACCTGGTGCGCGACCTGAACTGGGCAGCCAGCATCGCCGAGGTGCTCGGAGGCGGACTGCGCGGGAACCCGAGGCAGCTCAAGCGGTTTCTCAACAACCTGCTGCTCAAGCACCGCAGCGCGCAGCGCCGGAAGATCACCCTCGACTTGCCGGTGCTGGCCAAGCTCATGGTCCTGGAGGAACAACACTTCAGCGACTTCCAGCGCCTGTTCGACTGGCAACTTACCTCGCCCGGCTCCATCCCGGAGCTTGGGGCGGCGGAATCCATCGCACGGGCTGGATCGACCACCACCGAATCGGAGACCGATGAGGACACGTCGCCGCCGAAGGAGGGCGAGACCGCCGAGTATTCGGGTGCCCGCCGATCATCCGTCTCTAATCGGGGGCGGAGGGCCGACAAACAGCCGCAGGTCGCCGAAGAGGTGCGGGCGTGGGCGAACAAACCACACGTGCGTACGTGGCTGCGGCTGGAGCCTCCGCTTGGCGAAGTAGACCTGGGGCCGTACTTCACCTACTCCCGCGACAAGCTCGCCTTCGGCGTCGCCGTCACGCGACTGCCTCCGCACCTGCAGGAGCTGCTTACCAGGGTGCAGGCCGATGTCGCCGGGGTCCGGCGGCTCGCGTGTGACGAGATCGGAAAGCTCCCTGGCGACGGACGTGTCCAGCTCGTGGAGGCGTTGGTGGAGGTGCTGACGCGGCGACCCGGCGGTCCGGCGTTCGTCGCCGCGCTCGAACTCGCCGAGCGGGCGCCCGACACCCTGTCGGTCATCTGCGACGCCTTAATGCGGATTCCACCCGAGGCCGTCCCGCGCGGACAGGCCGGGAACGCCGTCCGTCGCTTGCCTGCCGATAACCCGATGGTGTCCGCCCTACTGGACCGTTGGCAGAACAGCGACGCCCCCGGTCTGAAGGGCGTGATCAGCGCCGCGCGTGAAGCGCAACGACGCAGCGGCCGACGCTGATGGGCACCTCGGCCGATCGCACCGCAGGCAGCGGCGGAGCGTGGACTCCGCTCAAACACGCGACAGCGTCGTATGTGCGCGGGCTTACTTCCGGATCTCCGAGCACCCGCACGTATGCCCAGCGGGTACTCGCTCGCCATGTTCCCGTGTTGGGTGGAGCTGCCGGTGCTGCAGCCGGTGCCCGTGCCGGGCGCAATGGCGTCCAGCGCCTCGGTGCCTTGCTGGCTGGAGCCGGCGGAACGGGGCTTGAAAACACGCTGACCTCACTGGGACTGGCCACACTCGTTGGCCAGACCCGATTCGACGTGCTTGATGAACTGATCACCTTCATCGCGGGAGACGGCGACGACCTGGACTCACAAGCCGCCCGCGACGCCGCGTGCGACGTGCTGGACGAGGTCTTCGGTGACGCCGATACATGGCCTGAGCTGACCGACACCGCCGAGATGACCGTCTCTCGGGAGAACCTGCCCACCCTCCTGGAAAAGTTCCTCGCCCAATACGTCTACAACCGGGTTCCTGTCATCGCGGAACGCCTCAGCCGCATCACCGATCCGAACGCCGTGCGCCAAGCCGACGAGGAAATGCGCCAGATCATTCAGGTCCTCGTGTCGCTGCGCATCCCCAACGACCCCTTCACGGTCGACTGGGCCGGCCCCGAGGGACACCAGATCGCCGAGGATACCGTCCGCATGACTTACGAGGCCCTGCAAGGACTGGACGGAGACGCACAGTGACCACCTACCTTGTGCGCACCGATCTCACCACATCGGTGACCGCACCCGACGGCCTCCGCCTGCTCGACTGGGCGCCGGCGCGGACCGCAGCCACGATCCAAACCGGCGGCACCGGACCCGAGTTTTTCGCCGACTGGCGACCACCCCGGCCAACTGCTGACCTCCTCTTGCTGGGCGCGGCCGTGTACTGCGCCGACAAGACCACCCGACGGCGCGACACACCGGACTCCTGGACGAGGGAGTTCACCCTCCGGCTTCCCGTCGAAGACACTACCGCTTGGCAAAGCGCTGGCTTCGAGGCGACCCTGAGGTTTTTGACCGGCGACCACTGGGAAATCAGTCCCTACCACTCCGATCGCCACCCACTCGCTGCTGTGGCCGGCGTTCCCACTGCTGATCGCCCGATCGGGCTCGACGTGGACGGTGTGTGTCTGTTCTCCGGCGGCCTCGACTCGCTCTGCGGCGTCATCGATCTTCTGGAAGAAGATTCCGAACGGCGACTGTGCCTGCTGTCCCACCACGAAGGTGGACAGGCATCCTCCGCACAACAGCTTCTCCTCGACGAGCTCAACGCACACTACGGCGGCGAGCGCATCGCCTCTCGCCGCCTCTATCTGCGACCCGCCCCCGCAAACAACCACCAAGCACGCTCGCTGCCCAGGGCACGCGAGAACACCACTCGATCTCGGTCACTGCTCTTCCTCTCCGCCGCGCTGGCCCTCGCCGCCGCAGGCGGATCAGAGACGCCGGTGTACGTGCCGGAGAACGGCTTCATCGGTATCAACGTGCCCCTCACCCGATCCCGCGTCGGCAGCGCGAGCACCCGCACCACCCACCCACACTTCATGCACCAACTCGGCACCGCCGCCACCGCGATCGGCGTGTCGAACCCAATGTTCAACCCATACCGGTTGCGAACCAAGGGCGAAATGCTCGCCGAATCCCGCAACACCGAGCTACTGCGCCGACTGGCACCGCTGAGCGTCTCCTGCTCGCATCCAGAGACCGCCCGGTACGTAGGCCGCAAGCAAGGCAACTGCGGATACTGCTTCCCCTGCCTGATTCGCCGCGCCTCGCTGGCGCACGTCGGATGGGACAACGACGAGTACGCCTACGACATGTTCACCGAGGAGGACTGCAAGATCCTTCTCAACCGCCGCAGCCGCCGCGGAGCGGACCTGCGGGCCGTGATAACCGGCGCCTTCGTGGATCGACCGGATCGAGACGTCCTACGCAACGGCCCGCTGCCACAAGGTGAACGTGCAGCCTTCACCGGAGTGTGGCGACGGGGACTCGCAGAGCTTCGCGCCTGGCTAACCAGCGGAGCCTGCGGGGCGCTGGCCGAGCTGGTGGAGTCTCGATCGTGACGACTCCGGTGTTGACCGATACCCACTGCCATCTCGATGCCTACGACAACCCGGTCGCGGTCCTAGATGACGCGCACGCAGCAGGGGTGCACGTGATCGCCGTAACCGAAGACCCCGGCAAGTATCGCCTCCTGCGCACCCGCCTTGGTCGACGCGACGGTGTCGACGTCGCGCTGGGCTTCCACCCACTTCGGGCAGGGGGTGCATCCCCTCACGATCTCGCCCGATTTCTCCGGCTCTTGCCGCAGGCAACGTGGATCGGCGAGATCGGACTCGACTTCTCTCGTGCCGGGGTGGCGTCCCGCAAGGAGCAGCTTCGCGTGTTCGAAGCGATCCTGGCCGATCTTCAGGTACGAACCCGACCCGTCACCGTTCACAGCCGTGGTGCGGAGCGTGAGACCATCACCCGACTGGCGCAAGCGCAGGTGCCGGCGATTCTGCATTGGTACACCGGACCTCTGGCCGCTGTGGACAACGCACTTGCCGCGGGGCTGTGGTTCTCGATCAACCCGGC
Source organism: Nonomuraea sp. NPDC049400 (assembly GCF_044466425.1). Lineage (NCBI taxonomy): Bacteria > Bacillati > Actinomycetota > Actinomycetes > Streptosporangiales > Streptosporangiaceae > Nonomuraea > Nonomuraea sp. NPDC049400. The sequence goes on along the minus strand of NZ_JBITMP010000036.1, from coordinate 37,886 downwards.
CATGACCCGGTCGAAGAAGGCTCTGCCGCTGCTACAACGGCTTCCGCCAGATCGTGTACTGCTGGAAACCGACGGCCCCTTCGCGCGCTGTGGAAACCGCTCAGCCGTTCCTTCCGATCTCCTCGGAACACTCGCTCACCTCGCCCAGGTCTGGGGCAAGTCGGCCGATGAAGCGCACACAGCGGTCACGCAGAACCAACAGCGACTTCGCGGCACAGACAGCGGCCCACTACCGACCTGACGGACAAGCTTGCACTGTCGACACCTGACTTCCAGGAGGCACACCATCGCCAGCGGCATCACCGGGCAGCGCCTCGTCGAGGGCCTCGCCGGGGACTGGATCCTGAACGCTCCCGCGATTATCTCCCCGTTCTCGCGCTGGCGAGGAGGGCTGCAGGCCAGCGAGATCGTGCCCGTCGACATCGCCCTTCTGCCGACGGCGTTGCATTGGAGCGCGGGCCAGCAGATTCGGTTGACGTCACGGGACAGCACACCGGTACTTGGCCGGTGCCGCGCTCAAGTCCGGGCGTCACTTCACACTGGTCCCGAGCGCGTCGCTGCCCTTCGCCTCCCCGCCGTCGCCACAGGCCGGGAGGGCTGAGTGCGGGCGGCTTGCTCCGTTCATGCAGACGCGCGGGCACTTGAAAGTGCACAGCCTGCGACATCGTCACCGAACGCCGCGCCGCTCGGTCGGCATACGTCGTGCGATGCTCCTGATCATGCCGACCGGGCCTCTGCGCTCATCTCAAGCGGAAGGTAATCGTCGATCCTGAAGAGGTGCACTCTGGGCATCGAGAGCGTCCCTGCACCACTTTTCACCAGAGGCCCGGTCACGATGACTCTGAGCTTGAGGTCGTGTGCTTCCACTGCCGTGTGGTACGCGTCCCCACGCAGGACTATCTTGACCGGCCGGACCCGGCTGCCCACAAGCGCCTTTACTTTGACGACGCCTTCTTCGTCGTCCGGGTCACGGTCGAGGGAACTGACGAATCCGTAGATGACGGCGTCCTCCACCCTGACCTTGTCTCGGAGAAGATGACCGATCTCGCGGATCGCTCCCGCCGCTTCCTGCGGGAACTCAACCGTGTCGCCACCGGCGCGGGGCGGGGCCGCCGTCAGAGCCCATTGGAAGGTGATGTCCAGGTCACTGGCCTTCGGAGCGGAGATCATCGCGGCCAGGGCAGCGCACGCGTCAGCTGACATGCCGGCGACGACGGCGCGGTTCAGGTCTTCCTTCGGCGGTATTCGCTCTCGAATGACGGCCAGCTCGTGGATCTCGCGGAGAACGTCGGCCATGATGCCTGTTACCCGCCGCGGAAAGTAGTTGAGCTCCGACTGGACGTCGATCAGCGGCTCCTGCTTGCCTTCTATGATCACCGGCTTCATGACGCCGATGGGACTGACGATGGGAATGACGAAGCTGCCTTCCCGGGTGTGGCCCATGCCCACAAAATCGGCGTATTCTCGCGCTCTCAACGGTTGCGAGCGGCCGTGATAGGAGCGGCGGTGGATGGCTGAGCACGCATTGGCGACAGCGAAGGACCGGGCGCCTTCCAGGAGCTTGGCGGCCTCAGAGAGCGGGACGCGGGAACGGTTGTCATCAAATTCCAGGTCAATCACGTCATCTTCGATGTAATGGAGCTCCGTGACGATGTCTTCGGTTCCAGAGCCGCGCTCGCCGGCGATATCCTCGATAAAATTCTTGACTCTTCGTGGATAGTCCGCGGCCTGACGATTAAGCGGAATCAGGACTTCCCACGAGTCTCAGACCCATAACTCCATGCGTGGGAGCGGTCTGCCCTGGAAGTGCCACGAGTTCGCCTTCAGGTAGGCGCGCAATCCCGCCGGAGTGACTTCTGCGGCGAGCGCGTCAATGTTGATCACAGCCCACCCCTCGCCTTGCGCATGAGCTGGTCGAGTGATGTGACCGTCAACCGGTTCGCTCTGGCTACCTGGACAGACTTGGTCGTCTTGTTGCTAGGCGGCTGAAGTGTCGACATACTGGCGTAGTAGCCACAGCGCCGCAGGTGCAGTCCATCGGTGCTACAGCTCACCCAGTCCGCCTTGAGCGAGGGCACTTCCACGACGAATAGGTAGGCGGGGACGTTTCTCCCCGGATCACTCAGCAAGTTGTAGGTGCGGGTGTCGAGCGGGCAGGCGATGTGGTCGCCTTTCGTTTCTGGCTCGTTCGTGCACTTCATCTGCACATCCACTCGCAAAGCCCGATCGCGAAGTTCTAGGTCGACTCCGAAATGGTCAACATGGACGACCGTCACAGCGTATCCGGCAGCATACGCCAGCGCTTCCACATAAGCGACGCTGAACCATTCCTTACATGCTGAAATGTCCAAGGTGCCCACACTGAAAAGCTACCGCCGCCGGAATGGAATGTCATTCCATGCTACGAGATCGTGATCATTCCCCATTTAACACGACCCAAAGCGTCACTTCCGGGTGCCCAAACACCTGTTCCGTCCGCAGGTGACAGCAGGCCAAGCAGAACGCTCTTCAGGCCATCCCGCAGCCCGCTCCTCAGAAAAGCGGGTCTTGACGATCGGCCGACTGAGGTCTGGTTAGGTGCGGCGGCACAGGCAGTACTCGCGCCGCGGTCATGTCCGCCGTCGAGATGAGAGGCGCTGCCAGGATCTGCTCGAGCAGTGCATCCTGCGCTGGGTGTAGGTCAGTAAGTAGGGTGAGCACTTGAAGAAGGTCGAGGAGATCTTCCGTGAACTGCAGGCTCCATCGCCTGGCACGAATGTGGTCCAGCCTTGATGCGGCTTGGCGAGTTGCGAGCCGGTCACGCTGCCGGTAAGAGAACCACTTCCGGATGACCGGCATGCCGCCGACGTCATAGGCATATACTTCAGGCGCCACAGGGGCAATGGCCCCGCTACCCACATAGAGCGTCCGCGTGCGTGGATCATAGGTCATCGTCTCTGGCATGTTGTCTTCATCATCAGGTATGCGGCGTATTCGCTGCGGTCTGCGTTCCAGCGGCACACGTGGCCGTCTACCGGGGTGACCTCGGGCGCCGAACGTGTGTAGCCAGATGACGTCCCTGCCGATCTCCGTCGCGGCCTCCCAGAGTTGGCGGTCGGCGGTGAGCGGCACGCGGATCCCATACAGGCTGCCCAGTTCGTCCTGGAAGCGAGTGGTGTAGCCGGGGTGGGCGATCACTGCGGCGAGATAGGCGACGAAGTCGTCAGCCTTGATCGGCCGATCCAGCCGCTCGCCGAGGCGAGATGTGAGCCTGGGCGCAAGATTCGGTGTGACGCCCTGGCTGTCGTGATATAGCGGTATGACGGTTCCGCCACGGTCGTTGAAGTGGTGCTGGTCCTGTACGGCGGTAGTGAAGATTAGTCCCGGCCCAGAGGAGAGCGCCTGTCCGTGCATGAACAGCAGTACCTGCGCTCATCCAGGGACATACCACTCACTCCACTGCAGCAAGGCGACGAACCCTCAGAGTTTTGTCGGTGGCCCGGCCTACGCTCTTTACATACAACTCCTCACGGTCGAGGCGGGTGGTCTGATTGTCTGACGGTGCGGTCTCCCCAGAAGCGACGGGCGGAGCAGGGGTGATCTTCGAGTACCGGCTTGCGGCCATGCTGCTCAGCCGGATGCTGCGTCGAGCGCATGTCCCGGTCGGCATTCAGCAGCCGATCGAGCGCGTCGCGTTGCAGCAGAGGTTCGCAGGAAGCGCCTTCGACGACATCGTCCTGCGAACGGGCGAGACGCTCCGCGGTCCCTCCATCGAAATCCAGGTCAAGAAGCGCCTGGCGGTCAACGGTAGCAACACCGAATTCGTCAAGGTCATGGAGACGGCGCTCACAGTGGGCCGTACCCGCACGGACGAACTGACGGACGGTTCCCTCCTTCTCGGACTGGCCGTCGGCGGCCCAGCAGCCGGCCTCGACGCTCTCGGCGAACTGACGGCGCTGGCCCGCGCCCATCCCGACGCCGCTTCCCTGAGCCAGCTGCTCAGCAAGGGCGTAACTCGCGCCAGCCTCCGCTCCCGTCACAGGCATGTCGTGACCGCGGTGGCAGCCGCAGCGGCGACAGCTGACCTGGCCGAAGCCGAGACCCTGACTCATCAGATCCTCTCCGCGCTGCATGTCTGGCATGTACAGGTTGCCCCTGACGGCCGCGACTGGCGTACGGAACTGGACCTGATCGGCGACCTCGCATCGCGCGCGGGTCAATCGGCCGACAGTGTGATGGGACGCCTTTACGACCTCGCTCAGGAGGTCGGCCCGAAGGCGGGCAAACTCGACGTCCACATGGTGTGCGCCGCACTGCTTCGGCGATTCGGCCTCGACCTCTCCACGGCAATCCGCGACCTCGCCGCGTCCAGACCGAGAACAGTCACCATCACCAACCATGGTTCTGGAACGATCTTTTCTGCCGAAACCCAGGTCTTCAATGGGCTAAGGATCGGCCGATGACGACGCCGACAGTGTTTGTCAACGGTTCGGCCGTGGCCTTCGTGGCCGGGACCCAGAACTTCAACAACTTCGGTGACGACCTTGTTGAGGTCCGTCCGATGACGCCCGAGGAGCTCCTGGTATGCGATGAGAGCCGCTTCGTCGCTCCGCAGAGTGAGGAGTGGACGCAGTGCGGTCGCGTGCTTCGCGAGCACAACGTCCTGGTCTTGCTCGGCGACGCGGGCACGGGACGCCACACCGCCGCGCTGCGCCAACTGCTGAACCATTGCGAGCCGGAACGCATCCACGAGCTTGAGTGCACGTGGACACAGCCGCAGCGCCGTTTCCTCCCCCCGGCCGAGGCGGGTAAGGGCTACATCATCGACCTCTCGGACACCACCAAGGAGCCCTCTGAGGAGTTCGGTAAGGGCCTGCTCTCCTGGGCGAAGGAAAGCAAGGCACTTCTCGTCGTTCTGGTGACTGGAGATGTCTGGACCGGGCGTTGGACCAACCACCTCAGAGACCAACTCGTGCCACTGCCCAGTCCCAACGCTCGCCGTCTCGTTGAGCGGCAACTGACCGCCCTCGGCGCAGGCAACCGCACCTTCTTACTCGATCACGAGGTCCTCGCGCCCATCTGGGCCTCCTGTCCCCGAGCCGAAGACGCCTCACGGCTCGCCGACATCATCAGAAAGTCCGCCAGTCTCAAAGCCGAGGACATCGCCGCCGAGTACGGCGGGTGGGAAGCCTGGCTGGACACGAAGTTCCCTAAGCGGCTCGGGAGCCGGACGCTCCTATGGTCCGCGGCGCTGTGCAATGGCGGGCGCAGGCTGTCCATTCTCCAGATGTCCGAGGCCCTTCGCCGCAAGCTCGGCGAAGACCGGGGCCCAGCGGCCGTCCTGTCCGACGATCCGGCATCCAAGCGGTTGGATGAAGCACACGTCAGAAGGTTCGGCGACCGGGTCCGGCTTGCCCCCGAGTGCCATGGCCTGGCCGCGGCCGTGCGGCGGCATCTGTGGGACGAATGTGAGCTCCATCGAGATCTGCTGACCGAGTGGGCCGTGGATCAGGCGGCCAACCTGCCTGCGGACGATGCCGGAAGAGTCGTCGACGCGCTTCTGGACCTGACGCTCCTCTTCCGGGACAAGGCGATCATCAACAAGCTTCGAGACGCGCTCCTCATACAGCGGCGTTCGTCTCTCGCTCAGGCCCTCTCGAAGGCGGCGATCGATCCAAGGTTCGGATCTTACATCCGCGGGCGCCTGTACAACTGGCTTTCGAACAACCCCTCTCAGGAGCGCATCGACCTGGTCGCCGAGGCGTGCGGCGGCACCTTCGGTGAGCAAGCTCCAGAAAGCGCACTGGTCCGCCTCCACCGCGCAGCTCTGAAGACTCCCGATCCCGGTAGCACCCCTCTTGCAACGGCGTTTACATCACTGGCCACAGCCCACCGCCAAATCGTTCTGCAGGCCCTGTTCAAATGGCTGGATACTCCGGAATCGGAGCGCGCCGGCATTGTGGCCTTCCTGGGACTTGCGTCCACCCACAAAGGCATGGCCCTGCTCTGCGGCCCTCATCTGCAGGAGCTCGCACGCCGCGAAGACCAGGAATCCTTCGCCTTCACCATCCGGCAAGCCCTCGCCCGAGAGGACACGCGGGAACCGACCTATATGGTCATGAAAAGCTGGAAGTCCATGGCGGAACGCGACCAGCTTCCAGAAAACTTCATCATCGAGATTCTCGCGGCCTCCTTGGCCACCTCCATCGAGGACAACGTTTTGGCGCATCTCATGACGCCCGACGAAGTCCTGGACATGAGAACCTTCTGGGGCAAGGTCCTGCTCCGGGCGGCCCGATACCATGAGCCGACACCTACACTCGGCCTTCCGCCAGCGACTCACCCAGGCGGAGAACCTCTAGACTAAAACCCGCACGTCTTCCCGTCGCAGCGGCTCATGCCGCCTGCGACTTCCGAATGGACTCGTCGCCACAACGCCACAGAGCTCATAGTAAGGATAGATCGAAGCGCGAACCGTTACTGGAGACAAGCTGTGCAAGACGTATATGCCCCTAATAATGTTGCGTCGCCGGAGTGGCTCCGCGTCGGTAGCTCAACTCGGGAATGACCACTACCTCATAGATGCTAACTCTCGACGGAAAATCATCCGGAATCACATTGCTGTGCTCGACGGAGCTGACTTTCAAGGCATGTGTGACCGCCTTGCCACACACTTATTTTCCGGGGGACTACCAGCCGGTGCGAGCGGCTGGGGCTCATGGAGATACCAAGAACGACGGGTACTGCCCTAAAGCTCGTATCTTCTTCGCCGCTCATGCCACTCGAGGCGAGTCAGCCAGGAAGGCAAAAGCGAAAATACAGGGTGATCTTGATGACTGCCTTGCCCAGCACCCGAGACGTGGCGACATGGCGCTACCTTGATCTGGGGTGCGGTCGTACCCTTGCCAAGGAAGAATTGGAGACGGGTGATGAACGACCTGACGGAGCTCGGCTCGGCCTTAGCCGCCGTATTCGCCGCCATAGTTGCAGTTGTAGCTGCCATCTACGCTCGTAAGCAGGCACGCTTTGCCAAGGAGCAAGCGGAGGCTGCCCGCGCCATGACAGACATAGAACGGCAGCGACGTCACCGCGAGCGCACCCCCAGGTTCTCGCACGTCTTCGAGTACACCCAGGATGGCGCTTGCGTAACGCTCACTCTGGAGGGCCCGGAACCGCTTAAGCGGATTGAAGTTTCCGTACGCGAGCTACTCAATCTAAATCCCGTGTCGCTTTTCGGCTCGGAGAAAGTGAAATTGTGGACCGACATCAACGTGCATGACATTATGTGGGTATTAGTTGAGGTTGATGAGGACCTCATTTGGGATGAGGAAGAAGCAGGAAGCAGGGTAGTTTTCGATTGCGTGTGCGAGTCGGCTGATGGAGACGTGTGGCAGGTAGCGGTGCCATGGAAGGTGACTCCTTTTCCTCTGGATTAGCCACCGACCGCACTTACGTCTCCCTGCTCAGGCCAAGCAGGAGCAGCCGCGACAGTCCAGCAACTTCGCGTACAGATGAGAGGAGACCGTGTCGTACGCCTCGGACATGCAGAGCAAGCCCTCCTGGACGGTCTTCGCGGGCGCAGACACTGGTCGTCCTCGTCGTCGGCGAGGAAGGCTGTTGGTGTCGAAAACTGTGTCACATCATGCGACCTGGGAATACTCATGGATCGGTCCACCGAGGCGGTCGCGGCGTATCACCCCTGCGGGGCCCGCCGAGTCAGTTGCGGACGGGCCACCGACTCTGCACCTGCCGAAAATTCCATCCATGCAGTTCAAGCGGCATGTAAGTACTCGTGAAGGACTCCGCCGAGCCGGTCTCGTCGGCTATGTCCAGGTCGACGATTCTGCGCCTGCCGAAACCCACATCGATGCACGTCAATCAGGCTCTGCATCACTTCCGAAGCGACTACAAGTTCTGCCAGCAAGCAGAGACATATCGCCTACCGATGACTGCTCGGTGGTTGCTCGTACGCGTTCGATCTACCGTAAGGCTGGTCCTTGCCACGAGATCCTGACCCTACACAGCGGTGTCGAAATAGGGGACCAATGGCCCATAACGGCGATAGTCAAGAACGCATGGTTGCTCGGTGGTTGCTCGCGTGTACGCGATACCGCCCGGCATCCATCGCCACTTCCCGGCACGATGATGGGGGCAATTGCGAGCAGAGTAATAGGAAACGTCATCCCGCGGCACTGAGCGGCACTAATCGAGCCCAGGCGCGCCCACTTCTCGCGCATCCTGCAAGCCGCCATGACCGCGGCCTCTACGATCCGAGGCAACCACCGCCAGTCGAGGACAATGAACGTGCACCGGATATGAACGCTTTCTCCGATTGTCGTGGTCAAACCTTTACTTCGTGTCCTGTCCGAATCCGGGCCTGATCGCAGGTATTTATAAAGGTGACAGGGATCAGGTGGCCCAGGCGATCGGGCCGCACCGACATGACTTCACCACACGACAACGCGACACCACCAACCACATCATCCGCCGCACCCCGCGAACCGCGGACCCTACCGTTCAGCACGACCGACGGCGTCCAACTGCCGATCAAAGAGACCCATCGGGCCAGCAGCAACGGCACGTATCATCCCCGGCCGACGTACTTGAAACGGCTTCTCATCTCGCTCGCTCGCATGGGTGCGGTCCTGCACACGGGAGCCGTCCTTACTCTGTGGCACCTCGAAGCGATGAGCGCTGAGACGGCGGCGACGCCCTGCGGAGGCCGCCGGCACCCCGCCCGGCGTAGACCGTCGGATTCGGCCTTGACCATCGCCATCCAGATGGGCGTCGATACACCCTGTCCGGCACGGCCATCGATGCGGCGGGGTGACGACCACGGGCGTGCTCGCCGATCACGCCACCGCATCGGCCACGCCGGACGGGAACACGGCGACCCCGGCGCCCCACACCGCACACACGGCGGCACGGGCGACAGGGGCCGCCGTACACCCGTAGCCAGCGACCACCGGGGCCACGGCTGAACGGGATATCGCGGGATGCGCGTTCGGAACAGGACTATCCAAAAAACGCCCTTTGACCAGGTCGATCAATCCCTTCACCGACCGCTTCCGGGGCTGGGCGCAGCAACCCTGTGCAGAGCGCCGCCCCGCCCCCAGCTCACCACCTGCACCAGCTCCACCAACAGCACCGAAGAGAACAGGACAGTCACCACGATGGCTGAGGGACGCACGTTCAAACGCTGCTCCTGCCGCGACAGCGACGGTAAGGAACTCGGGCAGAAATGCCCCAAGCTCCGCCGCTCCGACGGCGTGTGGAGCTACCGGCACGGCATCTGGAACTACCAGATCGAACTCCCGCCCAGCCTCGACGGCAAGCGGCGCGGGCCGCTGCGCCGCGGCGGCTTCGCCACCCAGGACGCAGCAAAGGACGAACTCGGCCACGTGCGCGACCTGCTCGCGCTGGCCGACCCGCGCGAGCCCGCCACCCGCACCCAGATCGCCGACCTGATCAAACGCACGCTGGCCGAAACCAACACACTCCCGAACGCGGAAACCATCCGCCGAAAGATCAGGACCGGGCAGCATCTGACCCAGGAGATCACCGTCGAGCAGTGGCTGGCGGAGTTCCTCAACCGCAAGCGGAAGATCGAGGAAACCACCCGCCGCTCCTACGAAGGCCACATCCGCCTCTACCTCACGCCATACCTGGGACGGCTGCGGCTGGATCAGCTCAAAGTCAGCGACATCGCGTTGATGTTCGAGCAGATCGAGGAGTTCAACGACACCGTCACCGAACGCCGCACCGACCCCGACCCACAGGTGCGCGAGAGCGTCAAATACCGGCGGCCGATCAGCATCGCCACCATGCACCGCATCCGCGCCACCCTCCGCCACGCGCTCAACATGGCCATGCGCCAAGACCGGCTCATCGACTTCAACCCCGCCGCGGTACTGGAGATGGCCGCCCACACCAGGCCCAAGCCGCTGGTGTGGACCGACGACCGGGTCCGCGCCTGGCAGACCGACTACCGCGAATACCGCCAGGCGGAAAAGCAGCGCCGCGCCGGGAGACGCGTCGATCCGATCGACGCCTACACCAGCGTTCCGCGCCCCTCCCCGGTGATGGTGTGGACGCCCGCTCAAACCCGCCTGTTCCTCGAAGAGGCACGACGGCATCGCCTCTTCGCCCTGTATCAGTTGATCGCGCTGCGCGGACTACGCCGGGGCGAGGCGTGTGGACTGCGCTGGAAGGAGGTCGACCTCAACGGCCTCACCCTGACGGTGAACTGGCAACTCGTGCAACTGGCCTGGCAGGTCCACGAGGGCACGCCGAAGACCAACGCCTCAGTCCGAACCATCGCCCTGGACACCGACACCGCCCAGGTCCTACGCGCGCACCGACAGCAGCAACTCCAGGAACGGCTGACCATGGGCGAGGCGTGGACCGACACCGGGTTCGTCTTCACCCAGCCCGACGGCAGCCGCCTGCATCCCCAGCACGCCTCCGACCAGTTCCTCTGGCTGGCCTACCTAGCCGGGCTACCACCCGTCCGACTGCATGACCTCCGCCACGGCGCGGCCTCGCTGATGCTGGCGGCCGGGGTGGAGATGAAGGTGGTACAGGAAACGCTGGGACACACCTCCAGCGCCTTCACCGCCGACACTTACACCTCCGTCTACCCGCAGGTAGCCACAGCGGCAGCCGAGAAGACCGCAGCCTTGCTGTTCGGCGAGCAAGGCCAGGCCGAACCCGGGAAGCTCATCTCACTGAGAAGCTGACAGTCGGATTAAGCATCCGGCCCCGCACTCGCCGCCGCCTCGCGGCGAGGCGGGGCCGCTGCTCTTCCCGCAGCCGGAGACGGTGAATGGATCACGGTGTGTGCGGGGTTGGTGCACGCGAGCACGTAGGGAGCACGCAAGCGCTAGACGAAAATTCTAGAACGCATCCGATCCCGCATAACCGCAGGTCAGACCATGATCAAAGCGCGCCCTGCAGGATTCGAACCTGCGACCGTCGGATTAGAAGTCCGGTGCTCTATCCAGCTGAGCTAAGGGCGCTCCCGCCTTATTGTGCATGATCCGGCGACTTGTCACGCACACGTTTTCCTCGTGTCAGTCTGTCAGGCCGATCACACCCCGCATGACCAGGGTCCCAAGCACCCCCGCCGTCGACGTCCAGCCAGCGGCGCGTCGGGGTGTGTGGGCCTCTGGGAGGATGTCGGGCGCGGCGGCCGGGGTGTGAAAAGGCCGGGCGGGGGCGGGGCAAAAGGGTCTAAGCTCTCGTGGCATGGTCGCGACGCTCCTGCATGAGATCCCCTTGCAGGGCGGCGACGTGACTGACGGGGTGGTGCGGGTCGGTGACACCGTACGGAGACCGGCCAGTACGTCGACGCCCGCTGTGCACGCCCTGCTCCGGCACCTCGAGGCCGCGAGGTTCGAAGGGGCGCCACGGGCGTTGGGGATGGACGAGCTGGGGCGCGAGATCCTCACCTACGTGCCGGGGACGACGGGGCTGCGGCTCGAGAGCGTGACCGATGAGGCGCTGACCGGGCTTGCGGTGTTGGTGCGGGGATATCACGATGCGACCGCCGGGTTCCCGCTGACGCTCGACGGATGGGCATACGGGTCGAATGACGACAAAGCGCCAGAAATCGTCGGACACTGTGATTTAACGCCAGATAATGTGATCTTTCGTGAAGGGCGGCCCTGCGCGATGATCGACTTCGATCTGGCCCGCCCGACGACCCGGCTCTTCGACATCGTCACCACGCTCCGCCACTGGGCCCCCATCGCCGACCCCGTCGACCGGCACCCGCTCCTCCGCGACCTCGACGTGGGCGCCCGGCTGCGGCTGTTCTGCGACGCGTACGGCGTGCCGCCCCGCGACCGCCGCCGCCTCCTCGAGCTGGCCAGGCTGCGCTTCCACCGCTCCTACACCGTCATGCGCACCCGCGCCTCGGCGGGCGGCGGCTGGGCGAAGATGTGGGCGGGCGGCGCCGGCGAGCGCATCCGCCGCGCGGCTGCCTGGCTGGACGCGTACGAGGACGAGCTCCATGCCCACCTGGTGTGACCCGCTGGGGCTCGCCCTCGGGGTGGCCCTCGACCAGGTGTTCGCCGACCCGCAGAGCCCCGCGCACCCGGTCGCCGTCTTCGGGCGTACCGCCGCGAAGGTTGAAAAATCCCTGTACGCGGATAAGAAGGCGCATGGAGTCGTACATGTCGTCGTATGCGTGGGGGGTGCGGCCGCGCTGGGCGTACTCGCACAACGAGTCCCCAAGGCACGTACGGTCGTCACAGCCGCCGCCACCTGGGCCGTGCTCGGCGGCACCACGCTCGCCCGCGAGGGCGAGTACCTGGCCGACGCCCTCGAACGCGACGATCTGGAGCGGGCCAGGACCAGGCTCCCCCACCTCTGCGGTCGCGACCCCTCGCACCTCGAGGCCAGGGAGCTGGCCAGGGCCACGGTCGAGTCGCTGGCCGAGAACACCTCCGACGCCGTCGTGGCCCCGCTCTTCTGGGGCGCGGTGGCGGGGGTGCCGGGGCTGCTGGTGTACCGGGCGATCAACACGCTGGACGCGATGATCGGCCACCGTTCGCCCCGCTACGAGCGGTTCGGCTGGGCGGCGGCGAGGCTGGACGACGTCGCGAACTACCTACCGGCCAGGGTGACGGGCCTGCTGACGGTGGTGACCGGCCCGAGCCCGGCCCGCGCGCTGGCGGTGCTGAGGAGGGACGGCCACCGGCACCCCAGCCCGAACGCCGGCCGGTGCGAGGCAGCCTTCGCCGGCGCGCTCGGCGTCACCCTCGGCGGCACGAACGTCTACCAGGGCAGGACCGAGCACCGCCCGACCATGGGCGACGGCCCCGAGCCCGACGTCAAGGACATCCGCCGGGCCGTGCGCCTGACCCGGGCGGTCAGCCTGGCCGCCGCCGGGGCGGCCGTGCTGACTGCTTGGGCCCTGAAAAATCGCCACAAATAGGTCGCGACAATCGAATTGGAAGATTGCGGACCGCGACGCAATTGCGCGCGATCAGCCATTGATGGCTTTTCACATTACGCGGTTGAGGTTGAGCACCAGCCAGACGACGAATAGCGCGACCAAAGTGATCCCGATCATCGACTTCGCGGCGCTCTGCGCAACCTCCTTCCTGGCGACGACCTGCTTGGCGCTCTGCTTCCAGACCTGACGCATAATGATCATGTTCTGGAACCGGCGGCCGAGGGCGAACACGGCGAGCGCGATGATGATGAATAAGACGATGCGACCGTCTGCAGGTTCCACGGAGCTCCCCCTGTGGCCTCGAACGTAACTCTCGCCCCCGAAACATTAGAGAACTCAGGATACTCGGACGGCAGCGGTTTGTAATTGGAATTATGGCTCGAGATCGACCACGATCGGCGCGTGATCGGAGGGGCCTTTCCCTTTGCGGGCCTCTCGGTCGACGTACGCCGAGCGCACCCGTCCGGCGACGTCCGCGCTCGCGTAGACCAGGTCGATGCGCATTCCCATGTTCTTGTGGAACATCCCGGCCCGGTAATCCCAGTACGTGAACGGGTGCGGGCCCTTCATCGGCGTCGGCACCACGTCGTGCAGCCCCAGGGCACGCAGCTCGGCGAGGGCCTGGCGCTCGGCCGGGGTGACGTGGGTGGCGCCGGCGAACAGCGCGGGGTCCCACACGTCGGCGTCCGTGGGCGCCACGTTGTAGTCGCCGCACGCCACGAGAGGCATGGTCAGCTCGGCCGCCAGCGCCTCCCGCAGGGCGGCGAACCAGTCGAGCTTGTAGGCGTAGTGCGGCGAGTCCACGGTGCGGCCGTTCGGCGCGTACAGGGACCACACGCGGATGCCGCCGCAGGTCGCGCCGATCGCGCGGGCCTCGGGCGTGGCCGCGCCCACCCCGCCGAGCTCCCCGAACCCCGGCTCGCCGGGGAAGCTGAGCGTCACGTCGTCGAGCCCGATCCTGGACAGCAAGGCGACGCCGTTCCACCGCCCGTCGCCGTGGGCGGCGGCGGCGTAGCCCAGCTCGCCCACCTCCGCCATGGGGAACGCCTCCGCCGGGCACTTGGTCTCCTGGAGGCAGAGGATGTCGGGCTTGGCCTCGGCCAGCCACTCGAGGAGGCGGGGCAGGCGGGCCTTCACGGAGTTGACGTTCCACGTTCCGAGCCGCATGCCTCTACCCTGCCACCCGTCGCGCGCCACGCATAATGGTCACGGAGAGGAGGCGCCATGCCACGCCGTGTCAAGGTCGAGGGTGACCGGTTCCACGGCCGCGTGCCTGCGGGGGCCGTGTACGTGGGACGCGAGTTCCCCGGTCACAAACGCAGCCCGTTCGCCAACCCGCACAGCCTGTCCCCCAAGGGCTGCCGGGTCTGCGGCGGGCAAGTACACGTGCGGTCTCAGGTGATCCCGCTCTACCGTGCCTACCTCCAGGAGCACCCCGAGCTGGTCGAGCGGGCCCGTCGGGAGCTCGGCGGCAAGGACCTCGCCTGCTGGTGCGACCCCGAGCAGGAGTGCCACGCCGACGCGCTGCTCGACGTCGTCGCAGGAGAAGCACCGTAAGCAGGAGAAGCACCGTAAGGAGCAGAACACCGTAAGCAGGAGACGCACCGTAAGTCAGGGCCGGCTGCGCTCCACGCCCACGGTGATCTCGTTGCCGAGCCTGCGCCCCATGAGCAGCTCGAGGTCGTCGCCGCTCCAGAACTTGCCCGGGTCGTACCAGTTGGGCCGCCGCCCGCTGGGCAGCAGGCCCATCTCCTCGTACGTGACGGCCACCACCTCGGCGCAGTACGCGCTCTCCAGCGTCTCCTCATTGAGGCGGCGGCGCAGCCGCGGGATGCGCCCCTTGGCCCAGCGGCCGGCCAGGCGGGCGGTGGAGGGGAACGGGGTGCCGTCGAGCCGGGCCACCGTGCGCAGGGCCGCGTCCTCCATCTCCTGCGTCGCCTCCGGCTCCAGCTGGCGCAGCCAGGCCCGCTGGCCGTAGCGGTCGGCCCACGTGGTCACCGCGTCGCGCAGGTCGTGCAGCTGCACCCCGCGGTGGTGGGTGCCCGCCCACAGGTCGAGCAGCGACTTGCCCAGCTCGGCGTGCCACATCATCGGCGGCATGTCCTCGATCACGATGGCCATGCCCACGTGGTTGACCGGGCTGTTGGTCATCGTCTGGATGGCGCGGTCGGGCACCGAACGCCCGCGGAAGATCCACAGATCGCCGGTCCTCGTCACCCTGACGGCCTCGTCGAGAGTCAGCACACCGCTAGCCTAGGCAACATGCGCATGCGCTGGTGGAAGATGCTGGGCCTGGCGGGGATCATGGGGGTGGCGGCCACGGGAGTGGTGATCGCGCGCGCCGAGCGCCGCCGCCGCGCCTACACCCCCGAGGAGATCCGGGCGCGCCTGAGGGAGCGCGTCCTCACGGAGCCGGGCCACGAGGACGAGGGTGAGCCTGGGGACCGCAGGCCGTAGACGAAGGCCGGGTCAGTCGGAGGGCCGCACGTCGTAGAAGAAGGCAGGGTCAGCCTGAGGGCCGCAGGTCGTAGACGAAGACCACGTCCGGATAGGCCGGGTTGTCGTCGTAGCCCTGCACGGCCCCCTGGTAGACCCGCTGGTAGTTGACCGCCCAGGGCAGCGCGGCGGCCGCCCGCTGGTCGAGCACCCGCTTCGTGGCCTGCTCGTACGCCCGCTGCGCCGCCCCCTTGTCGGTCACGGTCAGCTCGGGCAAGGTGTCGATCAGCGCGTCCAGGCTGTGGTCGCGCAGGTAGGTCAGGTTGAAGACGGGCGGGCTCCCGCCGTGGAAGACGTTCCCGAACCACGAGTAGCCGTCGGCGTAGTCGGGCCACCAGTACATGACGAAGATGTCCTGGCCGCGCTTCTTGCCCAGGTCCCACTGGGCGGTCCAGGGCATCGGCTGGGCGTCGATCGTGACGTTGAGCGGTTTGAGGGCGTACGCGAGCTTGGTGGCGAGCAGGTGCCAGTCCGTGTCGCCCTCCCCGTACGTCATCTTCAGCCGCAGCGGCCGGCCGCCCGGGCCGTACCCCGCCCTGGTCAGCAGCTGGGCCGCGCCCGCCAGGTCCTGCCGGGGCACGCGGCCGGGCACGTGGCCCATGAGCCCCTCGGCGACGACGCCGCTGGCGGGGGTGGCGGCGCCCTTCAGGTCCCTGATCAGGCCCCGGTAGTCGACGGCCTTCTGGACCGCGCGGCGCACGCGCACGTCGCGCATCGGGCCGCTCGCGGTGTTGAAGAGCATCATCGCCGTCTGGAACGAGGGCCGCTCCGACGTGCGTACGCCCGGCTCGTTCGAGGCCTCGGCGAACAGGCGCGGGTTGAGCCGCGGCACGAAGTTCGCCTCACCGCGCTGCAGCAGCCGCCACGCCCGGTCGGGGTCGGGCACGACGCGGAACTTCACCGTGTTGTAGTGCGGCCCGTCCCATCCTCCCCAGTACTTGGCGTACGCGCTGAGCGTGAGCTCGTCCTCCTTGCCCTTCTGCCATTTCGTCACCGTGTACGGCCCCGAGCCGGCGTCCCTGCCGGCCGCGAAGAACTTCCCGAGGTCGGGCGCCGCCTGCGTGTCGTAGATGTAGGCCGCGTACGTGGAGGAGGCCACCAGATCCAGGGGAACGGGGTACTTCAGCGCGAACGTCACCGTGGTCGGGCCGTCGACCCTGATGGACGAGACGGCGTCCCAGATGTAGGAGGCGCCCGTCCTGGCTTTCATCGTGCGCTCGATCGACGCCTTGACCGCCGCCGCGTCCAGCCGCCTGCCGGTGTGGAAGGTCACCCCGGGGCGGAGGTTGAAGGTCCACGTCCGGCCGTCGGGTGAGGAGCGCCACGACGTGGCCAGCCGGGGGCTGGACTTCTTGGTGACCGGGTTCCAGAGGGTGAGCGTCTCGTAGATGTTCTGGAAGGCGACGACCTCGTTGGAGTAGGACTCGCTCGGGTCCCATTCGGTGATGATGTCCAGGTTCTTGACGTAGACGAACGAGGACACCCCCGCCGGGGCCTGCGGCGGTTCCGGAGGCGTCGAGCAGGCCGCGAGGAGCATCAGCGCGGCGGCCGCTGCGAGACGACGGCGCAACGCAACTCCCTCTGTCAGCGATGTACTCGGGAAACCTACTCCAAGATCGATAGGATCGGCGCCCAGGTGTCCAAAAGTCCCGAAAAATTGGGCATTCTGGTGATCGAATTGCTATCCTCGGGGCTTGTCCCGTCCGGGGTTGCCAGCAGGGGACCGACCGGAGTGAGGTGCCATGGGTCGTAGCCGAACGATCCGCATGAAGATCATCGGACTACTACTGGTGCCGCTGACCTCCATGGTGGTCTTGTGGGGGGTCATCACCGCCGTCACCGCCACCGAGAGCTTGGAGCTGCGCGAATACAAGACACTCTGGACGAACCTCCGCCTTCCCGCGTACAAACTGATCAGCGAGATTCAGCGTGAACGTCTCGTCTCGGCCAAGCTCCTGCGCAATTCGGAGAGCAAGTCGGCCGTGAACGCGCAGCGTACTCGTACCGACGCCGCCAGAGACGCGTTCAAACAGCTCTCCAGCCAATCCAAGGACCGATCGGAAGAAATCCGCACACAAGTGGACGCGGTGAACACGCAGCTCGACAGGCTCGATGCGATCAGAGGAGAGATCGACACGGGCCTGTCTGACCGTCTGCACACCGTGGAGGCGTACAGCGCGGTCGTCGACACCCTGTTCGGCCTGCACAAGCGGGTCGCGCTGATCGACGACATCCCGATCTACGAGCAGTCTCGCGTGGTCATCGACATGGGGTACGCCAAGGAACTGCTCACCAGAGAGGCGGCCGTCGCCTTCGGGCCGACCACGACCGCCGAGCGCAGGCTGTTCACCCAGCTCGCCGGCAACCGGCGCTTCCTCGTCAACCAGTCGCTCGGCGAGCTCGACCCCGTCCTGCGCGACCCCCAGGTGGCGCTGATCACCTCCCCCGCCTATCAGCGGATGCGGATGATGGAGGACCAGATCGTCGCCGGGCAGGCGCCGCGGGGCTGGCTCGGCACCACGGAGGCGCTGGCCAAGTCGTTCCAGGAAGCGCAGATGCAGGCCAGCACGGTGCTGAACGGGCGGGCCGACCCGATCGCCGACCAGGTGCTGTCCAGGGCGCTCCTGCTGGCCGGTACGGCGCTGGGTCTGGTGATCCTGTCGATCGGGTTCTCGCTGCGCATGGGCAACCGGCTGTCGAAGGAGCTGGGCGCGCTCCGGATGGCCGCGCTGGAGGTGGCCCAGGAGCGGCTCCCCCGCGTGGTGGCCAAGCTGCGCAAGGGCGAGACGGTCGAGGTGCCGGAGCTGTCCGTGGCGAGCACCACGGTCGAGATCGACGACGTGGGCCAGGCGTTCTCCACCGTCCAGCAGACCGCCGTCGAGGCCGCGGTCGGCCAGGCGCAGCTCAGCGAGGGCGTCGGGCACGTGTTCCGCAACCTGGCCAGGCGCAGCCAGACTCTGCTGCACCGCCAGCGCATCCAGCTGCAGGACATGCAGCACCGGGCGACCGACCCCGACGCGCTGGACGACCTGTTCAAGCTGGACCACCTGACCACCCGCATGCGCCGCCACGCCGAGGGCCTGATCATCCTCTCGGGCGCCACCCCCGGCCGCGGCTGGAGCCGGCCGGTGCCGATGCTGGACGTGGCCCGCGGCGCGTCGGCCGAGGTGGAGGACTACCAGCGGGTCACCGTCGAGCCGATGTCCGGCCAGCGTCTGGCCGGACCTGTGGTGGGCGACGTGATCCACCTGATCGCCGAGCTCATCGAGAACGCCACCGTCTACTCGCCCGCGCACACCCCGGTCTTCGTGCGCGGCGAGGTGGCGGCCCGCGGCTTCGTCTTCGAGGTCGAGGACCGCGGGTTCGGGCTGAGCGCAGAGGAGCTGGCCGAGTTCAACGAGCGGCTGGCCAGCCCACCGGAGTTCGACCTGGCCGACAGCGACCGGCTCGGCCTTTTCGTCGTCTCCCGCCTGGCCGCCAGGCATGACATCCGCGTGACGTTGCGCGGTTCACCATATGGAGGGACCACCGCGATCGTGTTGATCCCGGAAGAACACGTGGCCGAGCCAGAACCGGAGACCCACGTGACCGAGCCCGCTCGACCCATGCGGGTGGTGCGAAGTGAATGACGAGCGCTGGCTGGACGAGGACGCCGGTCCTATCGTCCCGGCCTACCTGCTGACCAGGGGCCGTACGGTGCCCGCGAGCGAGGCCATCGACCTCATCGCGGTGATCATCACCGCCGGCGGCCTGACGCCGCCGGTGGGCCTTGGCCCCGAACATCTGATCATCCTGCAGAAGTGCACCAAGCCGACCAGGCTCGTGGACGTCGCGGCCGAGCTGAACCTGCCCATCGGCGTGGTCAGGGTGCTGGTCGGCGACCTGCACGCGCAGCAGCTCGTGCAGGTCGAGCACCCGCCACCCGCCCCCGACGCGAAGGTGCTGCTCGAGGTGATCAGCGGGTTGAAGGCGCTGTGACCGCCCTGCGGTTGAGGCGCCCGTACACGGCCGCGAAGACCGCGGCCACGACGCCGGCCAGGGCGGCGGCCCCGAAGACCCGCTGGTAGCCGCCCACGCCCGGCTGGGCGGCCAGGATCGCGGCGATGGCGGCGCCGGCGGTGCTGCCGCCCACGATGCGCACGAGCGCGTTCACGCCCGCCGCCAGGGCCGTCTTGCCCGGGTCCACATGCTCGACGGCCATGGTGCCCAGCGCCGCGTAGCCGACGCCCAGCCCGATGCCCATCAGTGAGGCCGACACGTACAGGTGGGCCGGGCTGCTGTGCTCCACCACCAGCCAGAGCGCCGCCAGCGCGGTGATCGCCGAACCCGCCGCCACCATGGACGAGGCCTGGAAGCGGCGCATGAACCGCCCGGCGAACAGCGAGATCACCAGCATGAAGAGTGTGCTCGGCAGCAGGTAGAAGCCGACCTCCATGGTGGACGCGCCGAAGCCGTAGCCGGTCTTCTCCGGCACCTGGGCGAAGCTCGACATGCCGGTCATGAGGGTGAAGAACGAGAACCCGAGCAGCATCGAGGCCACCGTCGCGCCGATCGTGCCCCTGTGCACCAGCATCGCCATCTCCACCAGCGGCTCGGCCACCCTGCGCTCGACCAGCACCCAGACGGCCGCCAGCGCCACCGCGGCGGCGAACAGGCCGAGCACGCCCGGCGAGGTCCAGCCCCACGAGCCGCCCTCGCTGATGGCCAGCAGCAGCGCGACCAGCCAGGCGGTCAGCAGCGCGGCGCCGATCAGGTCGGGGCGGCCCTTGCCTGCCGGGGCGCCGTCGCGGACGAGGAAGGCCACGATCACCACCGCCACCAGCGAGATGCCGCCCGTGATCCAGAAGACCATGTGGTAGTCGCCGGACGCGAGCCCGGCCAGGATCATCCCGCCGCCGCTCCCGAACCCCATCGTCGCGCTGATCACCCCGATGCCGGTCGCGAGCTGCTCCCTGGGCAGCAGGTCGCGTGCCACCCCGATGGACAGCGGCACCAGCGCGGCCACGGCTCCCTGCAGCACCCTCGCCACCATCAACCAGGTCAGCGAGGTCGCCAGCGCGGCCATGACCGACCCGACCACCAGCAGGGCCAGGGCTCCCAGGATCATGGGGCGTCTGCCGTACATGTCGCCGAAGCGCGACAACAACGGCGTGGCCACCGCCGCCACCAGAAGGCTCAGCGTCAGTGTCCAGCTCACGGCGGAGAGGGA
The DNA here is from genome assembly GCF_044466425.1 of Nonomuraea sp. NPDC049400. Classification (NCBI taxonomy): domain Bacteria; kingdom Bacillati; phylum Actinomycetota; class Actinomycetes; order Streptosporangiales; family Streptosporangiaceae; genus Nonomuraea; species Nonomuraea sp. NPDC049400. The sequence goes on along the minus strand of NZ_JBITMP010000036.1, from coordinate 17,241 downwards.
CGCGTGCAGCTCCCGCTGCAGCACGGGAAGCAACGGGACCACCGCGGTGTTCTGAAGTGCGGCGATGGAGGCAGCGAAGGACAGCGAGACCACTGCGGGCCACGGGTTCCTGGTGGAGGTGTTGTGTGCCGCGGACGCGACCACTGTCGCCATGTCGGCTCCTTTAGCTAACTTAGGTAAGTAACCAGGCGTCGATACTACATACGTAAGTTAGGTAAGTAAATCAGGATGGACGAAGATCTCAACAGGACGGTCGTGGCGTTCCGCACACTGGTGACCTCACTCAACCGCGCCAAGACGCACGAGCGGCTGACCGAGGCCGCCGGCGTCCGGCTCGACCGGCCGGACGTGCAGATCCTCGTCCACCTGCTGGACGCGGCCGAGCCACGCAGGATCGGCGCGATCGCCGAGGGCCTGCAGGTCGAGAGCCCTCACGTGACCAGGCACGTCGCCTCGCTCGAGCAGCGCAAGCTGGTCGAGCGGGTACGCGACCCCGACGACGGCAGAGCCTGGCGCATCGCGCTCACCGAGGAGGGGGCCGAGGTCGCGGGCAGGTGCCGCAGGGTGACGGCCGAGTGGTTCGAGGGCGCGCTCGCCGACTGGCCGACGGCGGATCGAGCGGAGCTGGCCAGGTTGATGGGGAAGCTGGCGGACGACCTCTGCTCACATCTGAAAGGCGTTATCTAGGAAGTACGTCCTCCGCGCGGTGGCAGGCGACCTGACGGCCTCCTATGTCCCTGAGCACGGGTGGCTGCTCGCATTCGGGCGCGGCCAGCGGGCAGCGCAGCCTGAAGGGGCATCCGGTCTGCGCGGGCACGGCCTCCGTCCTGCCCTTGGCCTCGGGCGGGGCGCCGCCCAGCTTCGGCACGGCGTCACGCAGGGCACGCGTGTACGGGTGAGCCGGCTTCGCGAGAAGGTCGCCCGTGGGGCCCGACTCGACCACGCGGCCCGCGAAGAGCACGTGCGAGGTGCGGCAGAGCCGGTCCACGACGGCGAGGTTGTGGGTGATGAGCAGGCGCTCGGTGTCCAGGGAGGCCAGCAGGTCGAGGATCCTGGCCTGGACGGTGACGTCGAGCGCGCTGGTGGGCTCGTCCAGGATGAGCAGGCGGGGTTCGACGGCGAGGGCCCTGGCGATGACCACGCGCTGGCGCTGGCCGCCGGAGAGCTGGTGAGGTCTGCGGTCGGCCACGCCGGGGTCCAAGCCGACCTGTTCGAGCAGGTCCTTCACCTTGGACCGGGCGCTTCTCGGGAGTGCCTCCGCGATGGAGGCGCCGATGCGCATCCTGGGGTCGAGGGCCTCGGCCTGGAAGACGGGCTGGACGTCTTTACGGAACTTCCGCATGTCCACTTTTTTCAGGGTTTGGTCGCCGTACCAGATATTTCCGGACATGGGGGTGAGGAGGCCCAGGAACGCGCGCGCCAGGGTCGTCTTGCCCGAGCCGCTCTCTCCTATCAGGCCGACGCCGCCCTCGGTGATGTCCAGGGTCACGTCGTGCACGACCGGGCGGCGGCCGTACCCGAGCGTCACGCCCTCGGCCCTGAGCATGGTCACGGCAGCGCCTCCAGCAGCTCGCGCGTGTACGGATGGGACGGCTCGGCCAGCACCTTCGCGGCGGGCCCCGACTCCACCACCGCGCCGTCCTTCATGACCAGCACCCGGTCGGCGATCGTCGAGACCAGGGCCAGGTCGTGGGAGACCAGCAGGAGCGCCAGGCCGCGCTCCTCCCGCAGCCTGCGCAGGACGCCGACGACCTCGGCCTGCACGGTCACGTCTAGAGCGCTCGTGGGCTCGTCGGCCAGGATCACCTCGGCGCCCAGGGCGATGGCCAGCGCGATGGCGAAGCGCTGCGCCTGGCCGCCGGAGATCTCGTGGGGGTAGCGGCGCAGGATCTCGCGGTCGAGCATGACCGCCTCCACCGCTTCCACCATGATCTCCTCCAGCCATCCCTTCCCACCGTGCGCGACTGCACGTGGTGGAGAGGTGCCGTCCTTTTGGAGGGAGAGGGACGGGCCGGCGTCCGAGCCCTCGCCGGCGCCGGTGTGCGAGCCGGAGTCGGGGCGGCGGCTTGGAGTGCTGCCCACGCCGTGGAGCTTGAGTGCGCGGCGCATCAGCACTCCGAGGCGGGTGGCGGGGCTGAGGGCGGCCTGTGGCGTCTGCATGACCAGTGCCACCCTGGCGCCCCGGATCTCGCGGAGCCGGCGCGGCGAGGCCGTCAGGACGTCGACGCCGCACACCCGTACATGTCCCGAAATTTCGGCATCTGGGGTGAGGCCGAGCAGGGAGAGCAGCGTGGTCGACTTGCCCGAGCCGCTCTCCCCCACGATCGCGACGCACTCCCCCTGATTCACGTCCAACTCGGGCACGTCGGCCACGACGCGCCCGCCGTACCGCACCTGGAGGTCACGAACCTCGATCATCTGACCGCCCTTCGCGGGTCCAGCGCGTTGCGCAGCCCCTCCCCCAGCACGTTGAACGCGAACGCCGTGACGAGGATCGCGAGCCCGGGGAACGTGACCACCCACCAGTTCGTGGTGAAGAGCGTCTGCCCCTGCTGCACCATCAGCCCCCACTCAGCTGCCGGCTCCTGCGCGCCCAGCCCCAGGTACGACAGCGCCGCCGAGGTCAGGATCACGCCGCCCACGTCCAGAGAGAGCTGGACCAGGACGGGGGTGAGGGAGTTCGGCAGCACGTGCCTGAGCACGATCAGCGGCGCGGGCACACCGAGGCACCTGGCGGCGTCCACGTAGCTGCGGGTGGCGATCGAGGCGGCCACGGAGGCGGCCAGCCGGGTGTACCAGGGCCACCACGTCACCGCGATGGCCAGGATGACCGTGTTCACGCTGGGCTGGAGCACCACGGCCAGGGCCAGGGAGAGCAGCAGCGCGGGGAAGGCCAGGAACACGTCCGTGATCCGCATGATCACGTCCCTGATCCAGCCGCCCGCGTACCCGGCTACCACGCCGAGCGTGACCCCGATCACCGACGACACGGCCAGCACCGCGACCGCGATGAACAGCGAGGTGCGGCCGCCGTACAGGACCCTCGTGAGCACGTCCCTGCCCACCTGGTCGGTCCCGAACCAGTGCGCGCCGCTCGGCGGCTGCAGCATTTCCAGCGGCTTGGGCTCGTCCGGGTACGGGGCGAGCCACGGGGCGAAGATCGCGGCCAGGACGACCAGCACGATGAGCACCGCGCCGAACGCGGCGAACCGGTCGGGGATCCTGGGCAGGGTGCGGCGCAGGGGAGCTTCGGTCATCGGGCCCTCGTTCGCGGGTCGACGAAGCCCTGGAGGATGTCCACGACCAGGTTGGCCAGCACGTACACCAGGGCCACCAGCAACGTGACGCCCGCGATGGCCGGGGTGTCCAGCGAGCGGATCGAGTCGGCCGCGTAGCGGCCCAGACCCGGCCAGTTGAACACGGCCTCGACGAGGAAGCCGTTGACGATGGCGTAGGCGAAGACCAGGGCGATCAGCGACAGGACGGGGTTCAGCGCAGGTCTCAGGGCGAACCTGGTCAGGATGGAGGTCTCGCCGAAGCCGAGCGCCCGTTCCAGCTTGGCGTGGTCCTGGCCGGCCTCCTCGATGAGCGCCGCCCTGGTCATCTGGGCGATCACACCCGTCGGGTACGCGGCCACCACCAGCGCGGGCAGCACCAGGTGGTGGAGCGTGCTGGTGAAGATTGGCCAGTTGCCGGTGATGAGGGCGTCGACGATGGTGATGTTCGTCCAGAGGGTGAGCGGGCTGGTGGTGTCGAGCTTGGAGTCGTACTCGCCCGCGATCGGGAACCAGCCGAGGTTGCTGGCGAAGACCGTCTGCAGGACGAGGGCCAGCCAGAAGACCGGTACGGAGACGGCCAGCATGCTGCCGAACCGCACCCCTATATCCGGAAATTTCGTCTTGTAGCGGGCGGCGAGCACTCCGACCGGGATGCCCACGACGACCGAGATGAGCAGAGCCGTGCCGACCAGCTCAAGAGAGGCGGGAAACGCGAGGTAGAGGTCGTCACGCACCGGTTGCCTGGTGTGCAGGCTGATGCCCCAGTCTCCCGAGAACAGGTCGCGCACGTAGTTCAGCAGCTGCACGGGGATCGGGTCGTCGAGCCCGAACCGCTTGCGCGCGGCGGCGAGCTCCTCGGGCGTGGCCTTCGGCCCGGCGAACGCGACCGCCGGATCCCCCGGCACCAGCCGCATGACGGCGAACGTGAGCACGACCACGCCGGCCACGACCAGGAGTGCCTGGCCGAGCCGGCGGGTCAGGTAACGCAGCATGGGTCAGCTTGTGCGCTTGAGGTCGTAAAAGAAGACGACGTTGGGATAAGCGGGATTGTCCACATATCCCGCGACGTCGGCCGTGAGCGCGCGCTGGTAGGTCTGCACGTACGGCACCGCCACCGCCGCCTGCTCCTGGATGATCTTCTTCTGCAGGTCCTGGTACGCCTGGTCGGCCTGGAGCTGGTCGGTGGCCGTGAGCTGCGGCAGCGAGTCGATCTCCTTGTCGATGCCCGGGTCCTTCAGGTACGACAGGTTGAACTGCGGCTTGTCCGCGCTCTTGAACACGTTGAGGAACCAGGAGTAGGCGTCCGGGTAGTCCGGATACCAGTACATGACGAAGATGTCCTGCCCCTGCTTCTTGCCCAGGTCCCACTGCGCGTTCCATGCCATGGGCTTGGCCTGCAGCGTCACGTTCAGGCCCTTGAGCGCCGAGCTGAGCAGCGTGACCAGCAGCTTCTGGTCGTCGTCGCCCTGGGCGTAGGTCATCGTGAGCTTGAGCTCCTCGTTGTCGGGGCCGTACCCCGCCTCGGCGAGCAGCGCCTGCGCCTTGGCCAGGTCCTGCTTGGGCTCCATGCCGTTGACGTGGCCGAGCAGCCCCTGCGGCACCAGGCCGCTGGCCTTCTGGCCCGAGCCCTTCAGCGCCGCCGTCAGGCCGTCGTAGTCGATGGCGTACTGGAGAGCCTGCCGGATCTTGACGTCCTTCGCCGGGCCCGTGGCCGTGTTGAACAGGACCAGCAGGTTCTGGAACGACGGAGACGAGGACGTCTTCACGTCCGGGGTCATCCCTGCCTGCTCGAAGAGCTGCGGGTTCAGGCGCTGAACGAAGTTCACCTCGCCCTTCTGCAGGAGCTGCCAGGCCGTGGTGATCTCCGGGGTGACCCTGAAGGCGACCTTCTTGTACTGCTCCGGCTTCCAGCCGCCCCAGTAACTGTCGTAAGCCTTCAGCGTGAGCTCGGTCTCCTTGCCCTTCTGCCAGGAGTCGATCGTGTACGGGCCGGTGCCGGCATCGGACTTGCCGTCCTTGTCCACGGCGTTCACGTCATAGATGTAGGCGGCGTAGCCGGAGGAGGCGACCAGGTCGAGCGGTGTGGCGTACTTGAGCGTGAACTTCAGCGTGGCCGGGTCCACCGCGTCGATCTTCTTGACCGAGTCCCAGATGTAGGAGGCGCCGCCCTTCTTCTCCATCGTCCGCTCGATGGCCTTCTTGGCGGCCTCGGCGTCCAGCGTGGCACCGGAGTGGAACTTGACGCCCTGACGCAGCTTGAACGTCCACTCCTTGCCGCCGTCCGCCGAGGTCCACTCGGTGGCCAGGCGCGGCTCGGCCTTGCGGGACTGCGAGTTGTACCTGGTCAGCCCCTCGTAGATGTTCTGCATGGCCACGATCTCGTTGGAGTACGAGGTCGCCGGGTCCCAGTCGGTGACCACGTCCAGGTTGGGCACGTAGACGAACGTGCTGTCGTTGGCCTGGGCGGCAGCGGTCGGACTGCCGCTGCTCGCCGCCGGCTTGGGGGTCCCGCCGGCGCCGCGCACCTGGCCGCCCGCGCACGCGGATGCGGTCAAGGCCAAGGCACCGGTGACCCCGGCGACGAGCAGACGCTTGTGCCAGCGCATGGTGGGGGGATCCTTTCGATCTTTCACCGGGCGAGGGGTCCGGCTGCTTTGACGTGTACCCGCACCGCGGGCTCGGAGAGGTAGCTCAGTGGCACCTCGAGGAGGTCCACGATCTCGACGCCGGAGGGATCCGCCCCCGCCGCCACGGCCCGCGCCGCCGCCTCCTCCTTGGCCCTTTCGATCGCTTCTGACCGGCTATCTCCCGCAGGCAAGATCGTATCCACTCTGCCGCTCGCGAGCGCGATGGCGGCGCCTACGGCGTTGGCCACCTCGGCGTGTTCCGGGCGGATGACCCGGCTCGCGCCCGGGATGACATCGGGCAGCAGGAACGCCCCGCCCCCCACCGCGACCAGGGGCCTGTCCGTTTTGCCGAGCGCCATCCTGTCCACGGCGTCGATGACCGTCGCGTCCGCGATGGCCACCGCTCTTTCCAGGGTGTCTTCCATTCTTTCCGACATGTCGGCTTCCAGCGCCTGTACGGCCGCCTCGAGGCGATCACGCCACCCGGCGGCCCCGTGCGGGCTCCGGCCCGCCGCCACGGCCGCGTCGGTCATCGTCGCCGTGGCCCCGCCGAACACGAGCGCCTCCCTGGCGATCCGGTAGCCGACCGAGTCGGGGCCGATGCCGCCGTTCCGCACCACCGTCCCGCCGCCGAGCGCGATGGCCAGGATGTCGGGCATGCGGAAGTTGGTCAGTACCCCGCCGATCTCCACCGCCGCCGCGGACTCCCTCGGGAAGCCGCCGGCGAGCACGCCGAGATCGGTGGACGTACCACCCACATCCACCACGATGGCGTCGGACACTCCTGACAGATACGCGGCTCCGCGCAGGGAGTTCGCCGGGCCCGAGCCGATCGTCGAGACCGGCAGCCGCGCGGCGTGCTCGAGCGTCATGAGCGTGCCGTCGTTCTGCGCCAGGTACGGCCGCGCGCCCAGGCCCCGTTCGGCCAGCGCGGTGACCAGGGCCTCGGTCACGTGGGCGGCCACGCCGTACAGGGCGGCGTTGAGCACGGTGGCGTTCTCGCGCTCGAGCAGGCCGAGCGAGCCGATCTCGTGGCTCAGCGAGACCGGCAGGCCGTACTCGGCCTTGACCAGCTCCTCGACGAGGCGCTCGTGCTCGCCGCTGGCCGGGCTGAACACGCTGGTGACGGCCACGGCGTCGGCCGCCACGCCGTCCAGGAAGCGGCGGATCGCGTCGAGCCCCGGCGGGCCGATCTCGCGGCCGTCGACGTAGTGGCCGCCGGACACGATCGCCTCCCCAGCCGAGACGGCCTCGCGCAGGTCGTCGGACCAGCCGGAGAGCGGGGGCACGGAGGTGGTGGCGGGCGCGCCGAGCCGCAGCACGGCGACGCGACCGAGGTTCCTGCGCTCCAGGATCGCGTTGGTCGCGTGCGTGGTGCCGAGCATGACCCGGCCGATCCGCCCCCATCCGTCCTCGAGCTCGGCGAGGACGGCGTCGAGGGCGGCGCGCAGTCCCCCGGTCACGTCCGGGGTGGTCGGGCGCTTGGCCTTGGCGATCACGCGGCCGTCGGCGGCGAGCACCACCGCGTCGGTGTTCGTGCCGCCGACGTCGATCCCGATCCGCAGGTCAGCCATGCGCCGTCAGCTCCTCGACGGGAACGTAGTCCAGGTCGTACCCGAAGGCCCGCGGTCCGGCCGTGTCCAGGCCCTTGGGAGTGCGCCAGAGCGGGTCACACGGCCAGGCGAGCACCGTGACGCGCTGGCCGTACCTGAGGGCCTCGGTCTGGATCGCGCCGGCGGTCTCGGTGTCCACTACGGTGATGAGGTCGGGCACCATGGCCCGCACCCGGCCGTTCTCGAGGGCGACCAGGTTCTCGTTCTGCAGTTCCAGGGTGAGGCGGCGGCCCCGGTCGTCGCCGGTGCCCTCGATCGTGGCCGTCCCCCTGACGAACCCTCCAGTGGTGCGCCGCTCCACGTCCGTGAGCTTGCCGGTGATCAGGCGTGCTGCGCCCAGGCTCTCCTGGAGCGCGCCGAGCGGGTCGGCCGCGCCTTCCGTGGCTCTGCCGATCTCGATGGCGCGGGTGACCGTACCCTCGATGACCGCGCCCCTGGCCCGTGCGGTGGTGAGCACGTAGTCGGCCATCAGCGCGGTCGAGCCCGCCGCCACGCACACGGCGCGGGCGAGCCGCTCCGACCAGAGGCCGTCGACGGGGCGGATGGTCACCACGTTGCCCACGATGTCCGACATGATCACCAGGTCGGCCGGTAACCCCGCCACGTACATGGAGACCATCTGGACCTCGGGGAACGCCCGGCCCATGCCGTCGGCGTCGAGCAGCGGCAGCCCGAGCTGGGCGGCCCAGGCGACGGGCGCCACGCCGTTCGAACCCCCGATCTCGGAGGACATGATCGCGCTCGGGGGGCGGCCGAAGAGGCGTTCGACCTCCTCGGCGATGCGCTTGGGCTCGTCCGCGCTGTGGATCATCTCGTGGCTGACGGTCGGGGCCCCGATGCCGGACAGCGGCACGATCAGCGCGTCCTCGGCCAGTTCTGTCAGCTTGACCAGCGGTACCTCGCCGTGCTCACGGATGGCCCCGATCGCCGCCAGCGATCCCGTACGCACATCACCGCCTCCTCCGGTGCCCAGAACGGCGCACCCCCGGGCGAGAGCCGGAATATCGCTCACATCAATGCTCATATGGCGACACAACCAAGCACACTTCATCTCATCTCGCCACTCCAGCGGGTGTGCTCCTGCCTTTGCCTACGCCCGCGGCCCTTGGTAGACCTGAGATCGGGAAGGGGGCGCGCATGCGGATATCGGTGGCCGCCGACAGCAAGGACGGGGTGGCGGAGCGGGTCGTGTCGGAGCTGCGCAAGCGGGGGCACGAGGTGGTGACGCACGGCGCGCTCAGCGACGAGGAGCGCGCCGACTGGGCGTGGGCCTCCGAGCTGGCCGCCCGCGACGTGAGCGAGGGGCGGGCCGACCAGGCGGTGGTCTGCTGCTGGACCGGCACGGGCGCGTCGATCGCGGCGAACAAGGTGCCGGGCGTCCGCGCGGCGCTGTGCGTGGACGCCTACACCGCCGACGGGGCCAGGAAATGGAACGACGCCAACGTGCTGGCGCTGAGCCTCCGGCTCACGTCGGACGTGGTGCTCGACGAGATCCTCGACGCCTGGCTGGACGGGCGGCCGAGCACCGACTCCGCCGACGTGGCGAACGTCTCCCACCTCGACGAGATCTGACTACGCTGTATAAGCATGAACTTACACTGTACGCATTGCGGTGAAGAGGGGCTGGAGCCCGGGTTCATCATGGATTCGGGCGAGGACTCCAACGGATTCGCCAGATGGGTCGAGGGCGCGCTGGAGCGCGGGTTCTTCGGCGGCGCCAAGCTGATGCGGCGGCCGAAGTGGGAGATCGAGGCCTATCGCTGCCGATACTGCCACCACCTGGAGCTCTTCGCCGACCGCCGCTCATGACCGGCACACGGCCCCGCCTTCCTCCGGGCGCCGTCCTGACGACCGCAGTACCCCGGGAGCGGAACCTGTCCCGGCGGAGTCAGGGAAATCGTCGGTGCGGCCGTTTAGGGTGCTTGGCATGACCGACGTCCTGCTGCGCGGCGGGCTCCCCTGGGGGCTCGAGGGCCCTGCCGACATCCTCGTCCGCGACGGCCGGATCCACCTCGTCGCCCAGGGCATCGACGCGCCCGGCGCCCAGGTCGTCGACATCGCGGGGCAGCTCGTGCTGCCCGGCCTCGTCGAGGCGCACTGCCACCTCGACAAGACCCTCTTCGGCGGCCCGTGGGTGCCCCACTCGGCCGACGACACGCTGGCCGGGCGCATCGGAAACGACCTCGGCCGCCGTGCGGAGCTGGGCGTGCCGAGCGTCGAGCGGATCGGCGAGCTGCTGGCGCGCATGAGCGCGGCGGGCACGTGCCATGTGCGCACCCACACCGACATCGACCCGTCAGTGGGGCTGCGGGGCGTGGAGGCGGTGCTCGAGGCCGCCGCGGGCTCCCCCCTCGACGTGCGCCAGGTGGCGTTCCCGCAGCACGGGGTGCTGATCAACCCCGGCACGGCCGAGCTGCTCGAAGAGGCGCTGAAGAGCGGCGTCGAGGCGGTCGGCGGCCTCGACCCGGCGGGCATCGACCGCGACCCCGTGCGCCACCTCGACCTGATCTTCGGGTTGGCCGAGCGCTACGGCACCCATCTCGACCTCCACCTGCATGACGGCGGCTCGCTGGGCGGGTGGGAGCTCGAGCTCATCACCGAGCGGACAAGGGCGCTGGGGCTGGGCGGCCGGGTGACGGTCAGCCACGCGTACGCGCTCGGCCAGTTGGACGAGTCCTACCAGGACCGGCTGATCCAGGGGTTCGCCGAGGCGGGCGTCGCCATCGCGACCGCGGCCGTCTACAGCTTCCCGGTGCCGCCGATCAAGAAGCTGCGGGCCGCCGGCGTCACGGTCGCCTGCGGCCATGACGGCATCCGCGACCTGTGGGGGCCTTACGGCAGCGGCGACATGCTGGAGCGGGCGATGCACGTCGCCTATCGCAGCACGTTCCGCAGGGACGAGGACATCGAGCTGGCGCTGGAGGCGGCCACTTACGGCGGGGCCCGAGCGCTCGGGCTGGAGTCGTACGGGCTGGCCCCGGGCGACCGGGCCGACCTGGTCGTCGTGCCGTGCGGCGGCGCGGCGGAGGCGGTGGTCGTTCACCCAGCGCGCACTCTGGTCATGAAAGACGGCGTCGTCCTGCACAATTGACCCGCGGGACCATCGAAAGGCAGGCAAGTGCTCTCTATTCACCAGCGGATCGCGGCAGAGCTGGGCGTGCGTGACGGCCAGGTGCAGGCGGCCGTCGAGCTGCTCGACGGCGGCGCGACTGTGCCGTTCATCGCGCGATACCGGAAAGAGGCCACCGGCGCCCTCGACGACGCGCAGCTGCGCACGCTCGAAGAGCGGCTGCGCTACCTTCGCGAGCTGGAGGAGCGCAGGACGGCGATCCTCGAGTCGATCGAGTCTCAGGGCAAGCTCGACGACGAGCTGCGCGAGCAGATCATGGCGGCGGAGACCAAGGCCAGGCTTGAGGACATCTACCTGCCTTACAAGCCCAAGCGGCGCACCAAGGCGCAGATCGCCCGCGAGCTGGGCCTGGAGCCGCTGGCCGACCAGCTGCTCGCCGACCCCGCGCTCGACCCCGCCGCCACGGCCGAGGGCTTCGTCACCGAGGGCGTGGCCGACGCGGGCGCGGCGCTCGAGGGGGCCAGGGCGATCCTGATCGAGCGGTTCGCCGAGGACGCCGACCTGATCGGCGGACTGCGCGAGCAGCTGTGGAGCCGCGGGCGGCTGGTGTCGAAGGTCCGCGAGGGCAAGGAGGAGGCGGGGGCCAAGTTCTCCGACTACTTCGAGTTCGGCGAGCCGTTCACGAAGCTGCCCTCGCATCGGATCCTGGCCATGTTCAGGGGCGAGAAGGAGGAGGTGCTGTCCGTCACGCTGGAGCCGGACGACAGCCCCGACTACGAGCTGCGCATCGCCTCCCGCTTCGGCGTCTCCGACCAGGGGCGTCCGGCCGACAAGTGGCTGGGCGAGACCGTGCGCTGGGCCTGGCGCACGCGCATCCTCGTGCATCTCGGCATCGACCTGCGGATGCGGCTGTGGCAGGCGGCGGAGGACGAGGCGGTGCGGGTGTTCGCGGCCAACCTGCGCGACCTGCTGCTCGCCGCCCCCGCCGGCACGCGGGCGACGATGGGCCTCGACCCCGGCCTGCGTACGGGCGTGAAGGTCGCGGTGGTCGACGCCACCGGCAAGGTCGTCGAAACCACCACCATCTACCCGCACGAGCCCAAGCGTCAGTGGGACCAGTCGCTGGCCGTCCTCGGCGCGCTCGCGCAGCGCCACGGGGTCGAGCTGATCGCCATCGGCAACGGCACCGCCTCGCGCGAGACCGACAAGCTGGCCGGCGAGCTGGTCCAGCACATGCCGTCGATCACCAAGATCGTCGTTTCTGAGGCGGGGGCCTCGGTCTACTCGGCCTCGCCGTACGCCTCCCAGGAGCTGCCCGAGCTCGACGTGTCACTGCGCGGCGCGGTGTCGATCGCCCGCAGGCTCCAGGACCCGCTGGCCGAGCTGGTCAAGATCGACCCCAAGTCGATCGGCGTCGGCCAATACCAGCACGACCTGGCCGAGTCCAAGCTCTCCCGCTCGCTCGACGCGGTGGTCGAAGACTGCGTCAACGCCGTCGGGGTCGACGTCAACACCGCGTCGGCGCCGCTGCTCACGCGCGTGTCGGGCATCGGCTCCACGCTGGCCGAGAGCATCGTCCGCCACCGTGACGCCAACGGCCCCTTCAGGACGCGTGCCGCGCTCAAGAGCGTGCCCCGGCTCGGGCCCAAGGCGTTCGAGCAGTGCGCGGGCTTCCTGCGCATCCGCGGCGGCGACGACCCGCTCGACGTGTCGAGCGTCCACCCGGAGGCGTATCCGGTGGTCCGCCGCATCCTCACGGCGGCCAAGACGGACCTCAAGTCCCTGATCGGCAACACGGCGGCGCTGCGCGCCATGAAGCCCGGCGAGTTCACCGACGAGACGTTCGGCCTGCCGACGGTCACCGACATCCTGCGAGAGCTGGAAAAGCCCGGCCGCGACCCGCGGCCCGCCTTCAAGACCGCCACCTTCAAGGAGGGGGTCGAGAAGATCTCCGACCTGAGCTCGGGCATGATCCTCGAAGGCGTGGTCACCAACGTCGCCGCCTTCGGCGCGTTCGTGGATGTCGGCGTCCACCAGGACGGCCTGGTCCACGTCTCGGCCATGTCCCGAAACTTCGTGAAGGACCCGCGCGATGTGGTCAAGCCCGGCGACATCGTCCGCGTCAAGGTTCTCGATGTCGACATCCCCCGCAAGCGCATCTCCCTGACCCTCCGCCTGGAGGACGAGACCCCGGCTCAGGGCGCGGGCGACGGCTCCCGCCGGGGCGCGGGGCGCGGCGACAGCGCACGGGGTGACGGCCGGGGCAACGGCCAGCGCGACCGCGGACAGGGCCGGGGCGACGACCAGCGCAACCGCGGCGACGGCGCTCGCGGCGACGGCCGCCGAGGCGGAAACGGCGGCCGGGGTGGCAATGATGGCCGAAGTGGCGATGGCGGCCGGGGTGGAAACGGTGGCCGAGGCGGCGATGGTGGCCAGCGCGGGCGCGGAGACGGGCAGCGCGGCGGCCGCCGCCAGGACCGCCCAGCCCCCACCGGCGCCATGGCCGAGGCCCTGCGCAAGGCGGGCCTCACCGGCGACAACTAACCCAACGGCAGGCGCCTGCGGCAACGGCTGACCGGACGGCGTGCCACCGCGCGGATGTTCGGCGGGAGAGCCGCCCCGCCGTTGCCCCGCCGCCGCACGGAGGTGACGGCGTGCCACCGCGCGGATGCCTGGCGGGAGAGCCACCCCGCCAGGTCGGTGCGTCGCCTTGCGTCCAGAGCGGGCCAGGGGCGATACGGTCGAAGTGTGAGCACGACAGCGTTTACCACAGCGATCGCTCAGGCCCGCGACCTCCTCAGGTGGCGGTCGCCGCTGCGGACCGAGTTGTGGGCGGCGCGGCTCACCGCCGATCTCGAGCCGGGTGAAGTGGAGTCCTTCCTGGGGCGGCTGGTCGAGGACGGCAGCACGGAGGCCCGTCTGACCCTCGCCGCCCTCTCCGCCGTCAACACCGCGGCCGACACGAACCCGCCGACCGGCGAAGGCGCGAGCCCGTCCGCCGATGAAGGCGCGGATGCCGGAGTGTTCGTGCGTGCCGGGAACGGCGTGGTGGAGACGCTGCCCGGATGGGTGCGGCGGATGGGGCAGGTGACGTGTGAGGGCGCCTGGTACGGCAAGGCCGACCCGTACGGCGAGCAGACCCTGGCGGCCCTGTCCTTCCGCTACGAGAACGGCAAGGAGCCGCACCTTCTCGTCGTCGGGATCGACCAGGTTAGCGGGGGGCTGGCCGTTGACGCGGTGGTCGAGGAAGTGAAGTTCCTCGACGATCTGGACCTGCGGGCCGAGGAGCCAGGGGTGGTCGCGGGGCGGGTGCTGGACGCGTCCGAGCTGGGCGATCGGATCATGGGCGCGCTGGTCGCCGACACACTGCCCGCCGTGCGCCCGGTCGCGCTCTTGCGGGCCCGCGCGGTGCCCGATCTCGTACGGCCGGCGCCCGACGACACGGTGAGCCGGTTCCACGAGCTGCCGGAGCTGCCCGGCGCACGGGAGGCGTTCGAGAAGCTGGCCGAGTTCGTGGGCGATCGTCCTCTGTGGTGGAGTCCGGCGCGAGTCACCCAGTTCCTGACGTCGTGGCTGCCGAGGGAGGCCCTCCTTTCTGACGCGGGGATCGCGGCCATGCCGGAAGTGGTGCGGGCCTGGAGCCGGTTCTCCGGCGGGCATCCCGCAGTGCTCGCGCAGGTCGAGGCGGACGCGCCCCGACTGCCCGCGCTCATGGCCGACGACTCCCTGGCCGGCCTGGGCAAGCGCATCGCCCAGGCGCAGCGCGACCGCTGACCCCACATCGCGCCCGCCGCGCGAATCGGCTGACCCCACATCGCGCCCGCCGCGCGAATCGGCTGACTTCACATCGTCCCCGCCAGCAGGGCTCCCCCGCCCACCGCGCGGCCGTCGAGATCGCCGAGAACGCCTCCTGGGCCGACGTGCCCTGGGAAGTGACCGACCCGTGGGTGGTCAAAGAGCAGGAGATGGGCCGCTCATCCCGCATCGTGCTGCAGCACGACCTGGCCCGGCAAAGTCCAGCGGGTCAGCCTGTGGGAGCCACCGGCGCCGAACGCGAGCAGATGCGCGCCGAGCGGCTGGCCCGCGGCGAACCCAACGACGACGACCTGTGGGACGACGCCTGAGAGACGACGACATCAGACAAGTCTTCGCCTATGGGCCGGAGCCGGGACACCAAGATCAAGGATTGAATACTTGCCGGAGTACATTGCTTTCGGGGCTGACCGGCCCTGGGGCGGTGTGGCAGCTGCTGCGCGCCACCCGGGCGCTGTGAGTCGGCCTGGGCCACCGATCGGGTGGTCGTCCCAGGAGAAGAGGGGAAGGACATGCGATTTCTGGAGCGGGAACGCGCCACTGTGGCGAAGCTGCTGCCGGGGCTGGACGAGAGCCTGCGGGCGTTATCCCTCATGGAGCTGGAGGGCCCGAGTAGCCCCGGCATCGGGCTCTTCCGCGACAGCGGCGGCCCCGGGCTGCTGGTGCCGGAGAGCTGGCAGGGGCGGGGAGCCACCGCCCTGGACGCCCTGCGGGTGCAGCGCGCACTGGGCAGCAGGGCACCGTCGCTGGCCGTGGCCACCACCATGCACCACTTCTCGATGGCCACCCTGCCCGCTCTGATCACTGACGAGGGCATGAAGTGGATGCTTGTCGAGGGGGTGGCCTCCGCCAACCAGATCGTGGCGTCCGGCTTCGCCGAGGAGCGCCCCGACGGCGGAATCCTCTCCCCCTCGATGACCGCCACGGAGGGCCCGACGGGTGGCTGGTCAGCGGGGTGACGCGCCTGTACGGTCTGGCTCAGTCGATGGATGTGCTCATCGCCAGTGTCATGGTCCCCCGCTCGGACGGCCCGGGCGAGGAACTGGCGGTGGCGCTGATGCCCGCGGAAGGCGAGGGTGTGAGCGTCGGCGGGACGGGGGCGGAGAGTGAGCAGGTCACCCTCGACGACGTACTGTTGCCGCCGGAGCTGCTGGTGCGGACCTCGGACCTCGACGGGCAGCTGGACGTACTGCTGACCGCGGGCTTCGCCTGGTACCAGCTGCTGATGACCGGCAGCCACCTCGGAGCCGCCAGCGCACTGGTCGAGCGGGTGCTGCTCGACCAGCGGGTGCCCGAGTCCGAGCGGGTCCAGCTGCTGGTGGAGACCGAGGGCGCAATGTCGGCCGCGGAGGGCGTCGCCCGCCGGATCGACGACAGCGGCCCGGACGAGTCGACGCTCGCCCACTCGCTCTACGTCCGGTACTGCGTGCAGGACGCCCTCTCCCGGATAGTCCCGCACGCGGTCGAACTGCTCGGCGACCTCAACTCCACGGCCTCCGAAGAGGTCGGCCACCTCACCACCTGCGCCAACGGGCTGGCCCTGCATCCGCCGGCACGGCCCCAGATGACCGGTCCGCTGGCGGCGTACCTGGTCGACGGACCGCTCACCATCATCTGATCCCAGGCGTCCAACAGCGCCTTCGGCCGCGCGCCCACCGGCTGCGCGGTCGTCGGCGTGCACCAGGGCCGTGAGCACCCCCTCACCCGGCCGCGCCACGTCGATCAGCAGCTTCACGCGCGGGCCGGGCACCCACATCCGCACGTACATGCCACCGCAGACCGCGCGGGCTCCGCTCCCGGCCGTGGGACCAGTGGGCGAGCTGTACCGATGGGCCGTCCGCGCACCATGCCGGATCAACCAGTTCGACTTTCCCGGCGGCCCGCCGCTGTCGGCGGCACAACGCGCGCTCGCCGACCGGATGAACCGGTACTGGACGGCCTTTGCCACCAACGGTGACCCTGCCGGCGCCGGCCTGCCGAGCTGGCCCGACGTCGGCTCCGGCCACGTCCAGTCCCTGGCACCAGAACGGATCGGTGACACGGACTACGCGGCCGAACCGCCTCGACTTCTGGGCACATATTCCCTGAGCGTCGTCGCGCCTCGGGCGCAACATCGCGCACGTCCTCGCCCGGTTAGCCGATGCCGGCTTCGTCGCCCATCTCAAGCATGCCCACCTGAGCGCGGCCGCGCATCTGGATGCCGGCTACCTCGACAACGCCGACCTGGTCATCGACGAAAGTGGTGTGCCCACTCTCAAGCGCCGCCGCGGTAAGGGCAGCGATGCCGAGGCCGAACGGCTGGCGGCCGAGATCGAACGGCGCATGCCCGAGCGTTCCCTGCTGTCCATCGTCGAGCGCATCGCCCACTGGCTGAGCTGGTATCGCCACTTCGGCCCCGCCTCCGGCTCCGACACTCCGATCCCAAGATCAAGGACAAGCTGGGGCGGTACTCGCTGGCCGTGTTCACCGGCGGGATCAACATCGGCCCGTACGAGGCGGCCAAGCACATCGCCGACGTCACCGCTGAACGCCGCGATCGCGGATATGGTCAACGCCTTCC
Source organism: Nonomuraea sp. NPDC049400 (assembly GCF_044466425.1). Classification (NCBI taxonomy): domain Bacteria; kingdom Bacillati; phylum Actinomycetota; class Actinomycetes; order Streptosporangiales; family Streptosporangiaceae; genus Nonomuraea; species Nonomuraea sp. NPDC049400. The sequence continues at coordinate 280 of NZ_JBITMP010000036.1, read as the reverse complement.
CCGAACTGGACGTGGTCAAGGCATGGGGCGACGGTGGCACGGTGGCCGCCGACGGCACCCAGGTGGACACCTACATCGAGTGAGCCAAAGTTCCCGTTTCCGGACATGACCAACAAGGGTGCGCGCTCGAAGGCCGGAGCCAGTCAAGTCTCTCTGTCGGGCCGGCTCGACCAGGCAGGATGGGCTGTCAGTCGTCCCTACCGTTGAAGCGTCTGAGCTCGTAGGGTTCAGATGCCCCGGGAGGGGCGGGTGTGGCTCTCAGTCGTCTGCCGCTGGTGTG
>NZ_JBITMP010000035.1:0-119190 GCF_044466425.1 Nonomuraea sp. NPDC049400 | reverse complement strand
GATCGGGCCACCAAGCTCGATCACAGGCCCGGCTCAGCAGATCGCGATCGAGATGCAACCGGCCGGGATCGACCGCTTTACACCAGCTACCTAGGGTCGAAGGCAACACGTTCCCTGTCACATAGGAGCCCGCCGGTGATCCCCGAACCCGCACCAGACCCCACCCCCGACCAACAGCGCGCCGCCGGCGAGCTCGCCCAGCACGCCTTCGAGACCGCCGGCAAACTGCGGCTGCTCGCCGAGCACATGCGCTCGCTCGGCTGGCGCACCGACGAGTACAGCGTCGAGGACCTGGAGCGCGTCGCCGGCTCGCTCGGCGGCATGTCGATCCGGGCCGCGATGTCCAGCGACGACGCCGACATCGTCAGCATGCGGATGGGCAAGCCCATGAAGCGGATCGCGCCGAACTTCCACCTCGGCCTGGGCAACGGGCAGGGAGAAGCATGAGCGACCAGACCAGCGACGGCGAGGTGGCGCGGACCACGACCGTGCCCTGGGAAACCGTCACCGACGCCAAGGGGCGGCGCGCGTGGACCGCGGGGCAGCTCCGGGCGGCCATCGCGCACCTGGCCGACGACGACCCGATCGTGGTGCACGTGGCCACGGACGAGGAGGATGTGGCCGACGACCAGATCATCGTGGACGCGGGCCACGGGCGGATCGGCTGGGGCGACGACTACGGCCTGGACCGCGACCCGCTGTTCGCGCTGGAGTGCGCCTGGCACACCACCGACGTCCTGCACATCCGGCCGACCCGGCCCGACCGGCGGGCCCGGTGAACAACTTCCTGTCCCCGGCCGCCGCAGCCGAGATGGTGACCGTCGATCCGGCCGACATCGCGCTGCTGACCTGCGTGCTGGCCGACCACCAGCGCACTGCCTGGACGCCGGCTCCCGACCTGGCGGCGGCCCTCGACCACGACGGGCCGGTCATCGTGCAGGCCCACCAGCTCTGGCTCCTGCTCGGCGAGGCCGACCCCGAGCTCGTCTACGACTTGGACGGCGCTGAGGATGCCACCCACGAGCGCATGGACGTCCAAGCCCACCACCGCCTGGAAGCCGCCCTGTATGCGCAGGCGCCGCTGACCGCCGCGGCGATGAACGCGCTGGCGGACGCGGAGTTCATCCTCCGCAACGCCGAGGACCTCGGATCCCCGTGACGATGGCCCAGGTCCTGCCGCTCGCCGGTGGCCCGACGCTGGCCGACGCCGCCACCGCGTTCCTGAACCGCCGAGACCTCGACGCTGACACCCTGCGCTCCTACCGCCAGACGCTGACCCGCCTGCGCACCGAGCTCGGCGACGGCGTGCTGCTGGCCGACCTGACGGCCGAGCAGACGGCAGCGGTGTTCACCGCAGTGTGGGAGAACGCGGCCGCCCGCACCTGGAACCGCCACCGCTCCGCGCTGCGCTCCTTCACCACCTGGACCGCCGCCCGTTGGGGCATGACCGATCTGGCCGCTCTGGTCGAGCGCCGTCGGGAGACCACCGACACCACCAAGGTCATCGACCGGTACCTGATCGAGGCCCTGTGGCAGCGCCGCGACCTGCCGTTGCGCGACAAGACACTCTTTCGGCTGCTGTATGAGAGCGCGGCCCGCTCCGCCGAGGTTCTCGGGCTGGACGTCGGCGACCTCGTGCCGGAGTCCAAGCGCGGCCGCGTACGCCGCAAGGGCGGCACCACCGACTGGATCCTGTGGCAGGCCGGCACCGCCCGGCTGCTGCCCCGCCTGCTCGCCGGCCGTACCCGCGGCCCGGTCTTCCTGACCGACCGGCGGCCCGGCCCGGCCCGCACCCCCGCCGCCGCCGACCTGTGCCCGGTCACCGGCCGGGCCCGCCTGTCCTACGAGCGCGCCGAGTACCTGTTCAAACAGGCCACCAAGAGCATCGACCCGGCCGGGGCCGGCTACACCCTGCACCAGCTGCGCCACTCCCGGCTGACCCACCTGGGCGAGGACGGCTGGTCCTCCTCCATGCTCATGGCGTTGTCCGGCCACCGCAACCTGCGCACCCTGGGCATCTACGTCCAGCCCAGCACCGAAGCCGTCGCCGCCGCGCTCGCCGAGCACGACCCCGGCCGCCGACGCCACTGACCCGCGCTACCCCGAAGGAAGAGTGCCCCGATGATCCGACGGACACCGCACAACCCCTGGGAACGCTTCTTCGATCCCGCCGACAAGCCACGCGGGGCACGACTGGCCGCCGCGGCCGCGGCGCTGGACGCCATGACCGACGAGGACGACGTGGACCGGGTCGTCGCCGCGGTGCTCAGCAAACGGCGCATCGCTCAGCTCGCCGAACGCGGCATTACGGTCAAGCCCAGCCCATGCCCCTGCTATCTGCGTGATCCCCGCGGCACCCTGCACCGCCGCCGCCATCGTGAGGAGGAGCCGGGACTCTGCTACCTCGAAGAGCCACACCGGGGCGGGGGCATGGTGGATCACCTACGCGGCTGGTATCGCGGCAAGAAGCTCATCGCCTTCACCGTGGAGCCGTACCACGAGGTCGACGCCGACGCCTTCCGCGCGGCCGCTCCAGCTCTCGCCGAAGACGACCTCGTCATGTCCGTCTGCTCTTGCTGCGCGGTGCATTACCCCGGGCAGACGCTCGCCGTCATCGTCATGCGGAAGGAAGACGGTCAGCCCATCCACCTGATCAACCGTCTGTAAGCACTGCGGAGACCAGCCGACCACCCCGCCGAATTCTGGAGCCGCCGCGCCATGACCACCGCTCGCCGCCAGGACTTCCTCTCCCAGCACGCCGCGCCACGTGCCCGCACCGTCGGCTGGGTCACGCTGCCGCCGAAGGAAGGCTGATCACCATGGGCAGGAACCGAAGCCCGATCCCGGTACAGGGGGTGTCGAGGCTGCGCTGGTGGTGGGTGCGGATCAGCACACCGTCTGTGCCGCTGCGCTTCGTCTACCTGCCGCCGACCGACCCGGCAGGGCTGCGCGAGATCTACGTCTACGACCGCGACGATTACGACATCGCCCGCCTGGTCTGGCAGGTCTGCGATGCGTGCCGGCACGGCAGCATCAACAAGATCTCCATCGACCAGGAATGGCAGCGCCAAGGGCTCGGCCGTCGCCTGATCCACCGTGCCCTGCGCGACGGACCGGCGTACGCCTGGATCACCTCGGGCCAGTCCCCGGAAGCCAAGAAGTTCTTCCCGATCATGAGCGCCGAGACAGGAGCGGCTTTCACCGCGCACGGTCCGTCGTGTCCCCACACCGGGCTTGACCGGAAAAGCCTCTCTGATGACCGCATCCCGCCACCGCGCGCGGTGATCGAACACGACATCTGACAACGCCACGCCATGGACAACGCCGACCACCAGTCCGCCCCCGCATCCCCAGCAGATGCCGAGGCTGCCGCGCCTGACTACACCGTTCCCCAACGCCAAGACGGCTGGCCCAACTGGCTCGGCCGCCGCCCGATGCGCAGCTCCGACCGAGCGAAAATCCGTGAGGCACTCGAGACCGGGCTACCCGACGGACCCCTCACCGTTCCCGGCCCCTTCCTGTGTTACCTCACTATCGATGGCCTGGACCGCGTCACCGACCAGCGCAAGCTCATCCGGCTCCGGGGCCGGATCCACGCTGCGGCTCGGGTCGCCGCCGAGGGATGCCACACCACCTACTACGCCACCGACTCCGCCCTCTCCATCGGCATCCAGGGCCCCGACGCCCAAGAACGCGTCAATCAGCTCCGCAATGCGCTGTCCAAGCTCATCACCAAACATGGCTGGACTACCAGGGAAGAGCCCCGCTGACCAGTGCCTCATTGCTTAGCGGGAATTTCCGGCCGGATATGACCAGGACCCCGGACCGCGACCGGCTCGACGCCATGGCGGCCGAGCATCCGGCGCTGATCGCCTACTACTTCGGCGACGGCGGCGAACGGATCGCGCATCTGATGACGCAGGCGTTCCAGGGCGCCCGGCCCATGCCTGAGCCCGCGCAGCTTGCGGCGGAGAGCCTGCTGGCGGCCGCGATCGAGCGCTACGAGGGCCTGGCCGCGGCCTTGACCGACGTCGATCCGTTCTACCGGTACGAGTTCGAGGTCCGGGAAGGGCAGGTGAGGCAACTGCCCTGGGACGCGGGCGTGGACGACCGCGCTCTGATCGCCTTCGTGCGATACCTCCAGCTCAACGAGCGGCACTACCTGGTGATGCGATTGGTGGCGCGGGCGGTGGAGTCGTTCAGCCTGCGCCCGATCGCCGGCACCTTCGAGCTGCAGGTCCCCGTCGACTCGGCCGAGCAGCAGGCCGTGGAGGAGTTCCTGCGCTACGGCGCCCCCTTCGCCGACATCGACGGCAGCATCGCTCGCACCTCGGGACCGCCCGGCCTGCCCGGCGAGTCAGGCCCCGGCAGGCTCAGCTGCATGGTCACCGCCGGTGCGGCCGGTGATCGTCCCGATCTGGAGGTCCGCCTGATCGGCCCCGACGACACCGTGCTGCACACACTGGACCTGGTGCAGGTGCGCACCTCACGCGGCGTGGACGGCCCCGGCATCTGGCTGGAAGGCCAAGACTCGAGCGGCTTGCTGCGCCTGCGATTCCTGCTCAACGCCGGCGACCACGACATCCTGCGGCCTGTGGTGGACCTGGCTGAGTTGCCCGGCAAGACGCCCGCCGACGTGCTGCCGGCGATGCGCCTGCTCGCGGACTTCGTACCGGGAAGCACTCTCGTGCTGGCGGTACGTGGTGGCCTGCGCAGGATGCGGACCTGGCGGCGCAGGCCCGGCGGGAGCTGAAGATCCTGGAGGCCATGCAGGTGATCCAGGCGCACAGCTACCAGCGCATCGTGATCCCGGAGCCGGGCGAGACATCCGACCAGGAGCTGGCCCAGATCGTGCGGCTGGCCCGGCTGCTGCAGGGCCCGGTCGAGGCGACCTGGACGTATGTGGACTTCCCGATCCACTCCGCCGCCGGCCCGCCGCTCGCCGCCGATGAATCCCCCGTCGCCGTCATGCACGAGTTGCACGCACAGCTGGGCGGCCGCCAGATCCCCTTGGGCATGTACCGGTGTGTCACCTACCTCGCCGCGCGCGTCGCCGACCCCGACGAAGCGGCCGCTCCCCAGGCGGACGGCACCATCCGCCTGCTGCCAGGCTCGCACAACCGCGCGGTCATCACCGCGATCCCGGCCGAAGAGGCCATCGCCGCACTCGCCGCTCAGGCCGGCACGCCACCGAGCCGGTGAGCCACCGGGAACGTCAACCGGGGAACGTTCAGAGGCGGGCGGGCTCGACCAGTGGCGTGAACAGGGCGCCCAGCTTGTTCACCGTCTCGGGGATGATCCAGTAGTAGACCCAGGTGCCGCGCCGCTCGCTGCCGATCAGCCCGGCGGTGCGCAGCACCTTCAGATGGTGGCTGATGGTGGGCGCGGTCAGCTCGAAGGCGTCGGTGAGGTCGCACACGCACGCCTCGCCACCGGCGTGCGAGCCGATCATGGACAGCAGCCGCAGCCGGACCGGGTCGGCCACCGCCTTGAGCAGCACGGCCAGCTCGGCGGCCTCGTCTTCGCCGAGTGGCTGGCGGGCGATCGGCGCGCAGCACACCGCGTCCTGCGCGTCCTTGCTCTTCGGGACGAGGGGCAGGCTGGTGGCGGTCATGCGGGAGCCTCCGAGACTGACGGGTGGTTCGACGTTCGTCTAAATGATAGGCGGTGGTAGCCGGCCAGCGCGGTGGCGGCGATCAGGCAGGCCAGCGTGACGGCGGCCATCACCACCCCGTACCCGGCGGCGTGCGCGACGGCCAGGGCGGCGGCCGGGCTGACGGCCTTGGCCACGGTGGAAGGCAGGGCCAGGCGGCCGGACAGGCTGGCGTAGGCGGTGGTGCCCCAGCGTTCGGTCAGCAGGTGCGGCTTGGTGATGGTGCCCACGCCGAAGCCGAGCCCGAACAGCAGCACCGCGGCGATGGCGCCGGTGGTGGTGGCGCCGATCAGCGGGAGCGCGGCGGCGGCCACGGCCTGCAGGGCGAAGATGGCGGCGGCGATCAGCGCGGCGGGCAGGCGGCGCTGCAGCCCGGTGGTGATCAGCCGGCCGGTGACCGACAGCACGCCGAGCAGCCCGGCCACGCTCGCGGCCAGCAGCGGCGGGTGCCCGAGGTGGATCAGGTAGGTGATGAGCAGGACCGAGATGGTGGCCACGCCGATGCCGTGCAGGGTGAAAGCGGCGGCCAGCAGCCAGAAGGCTGCCTGGCGGGTGGCGGTGCGTACCAGCGCCGCCCGCTCAACTGCCCCGCGCCGTGTCCGGCCGGGCACGGAGGCAGCCGCCAGGGCGGGAGCCGGTGCCGGGCGATCCGGTGCCGGTGGTACGGTCCGGGCCGGGCGGGGCTGGCGCACGGCCAGGGCGTGCAGCGGGATAGCGGCCGCGCCGTACAACACGGCGAGGATGACCAGGGCCTGGCGCCAGCCGTAGGCCGCCGTCAGCGCGCCGGTCAGCGGCATGAAGATGGAGGAGGCGAACCCGGCCACCACGGTGAGGGCGAGCAGCGCCGTGGCGCGGGCCGGGGCGGCGAAGCGGGCGACGATGACGGCGAAGGCCGCCTCGTACAGCACCATCGCCGAGGCGAGGCCGACTGCCGCGAACACCGCGTACAGCTGCGCCACGGTGTGCACCTGCGACCAGGCCAGCAGCGCCAGCGTGCCGAGCACCGAGCCCGCCGTCATCAGGGTCCGCCCGCCGCGCGCGTCCAGCCAGCGGCCCGCCACCGGCGCGCCCAGCGCCGCGATGAGCACCGAGGTCGTCAACGCCAGCGACACCCGCGAGGCGCTCGCGCCCAGGTCCCGGCTCATCGGCGTGAGCAGCACCGAGAAGCTGTAGTACAGCGCCCCGAAACCGATGGTCTGGGTGACGGCCAACGCCGCCACCAGCCGCCAATCGCTGCCCGAAGGGCGGCCCGGCGCGGCAGAAGGGCCGCTCTCGCCGCCGACCGAGGCAGCGAGAGGATCGGCGGCGGGCATGAGGCTCTCCTTCAAAGCGGATGCGGCAGCGGGCGAGAGGTGCGCGGGTCAGCCGCAGCAGCCGCCACCCTGGGACGCTCCGGCGGTCGCCAGCGGCAGCGGGGTGGCGAGCAGGCCGCCGCTGATGCCGGTGGCCAGGCCGACCCGCTGTTCCTGGGCCTCGGCCAGGCTGGAGGAGCACACGCCGGTCTCCGGCAGGTCGAGCTGCACGTCGCGGGCGGCCTCCCAGTCGCCGGCCAGGGCGGCGACGACGGAGCGGGCCTGCTCGTAGCCGGTGGCGAGCAGGAAGGTGGGGGCGCGGCCGTAGCTCTTGACGCCGATGGCGTAGTAGCCGTCCTCGGGGTGCGCGAGCTCCTCAGCCCCGTGCGGCGGCACGGTGCCGCAGGAGTGCGCGTTCGGGTCGATCAACGGCGCGAGCGCCCGGGTGGAGCCGAGGATCGGGTCGAGGTCGAGGCGCAGCTCGCCGGCGATGGCGTGGTCGGGCCGGTAACCCGTCGCGCTGACGATCTGGTCTGCCGTCACGCTCTGCTCGTGGCCGGACGGATCGCGGCTGATCACCCGCACCTGCTCGCCGTCGCGCTCCAGCGCGTGGGTGAAGAAACCGGTGATCAGGCGGATGCGGCCGCTTTCGACGTGGGCGTGCAGGCGGGTGCCGAGCGCGCCGCGGGCGGGCAGCGCGTCGGCCTCGCCGCCGCCGTAGGCGCGGCTGGCGTTGCCCGCGCGGATCGCCCAGGTGATCGGGGTGTCCTCCAACTGGGCCAGAGCCAGCAGGGTGGTGGCGGCCGAGTGGCCGGCGCCGACGACCAGGACGTGCTGGCCGGCGTAGCGGTCGCGGTCGGCACCGAGCACATCGGGCAGCGCGTGGTCGACCAGGTCCGCGGCGTCGGCCTCGCCGTAGGCGGGCAGGCCGGAGGCGCCGAGCACGTTGGGGGTGGCGTAGGTGCCGGAGGCGTCGATGACGGCGCGGGCGTGCAGCTCGCCGCCGTCGGTCAGGCGGATCAGGAACGGCGCCTGCTCGCGGCCGGCGGTGCGGACCCGGTCGTAGCCGAGCCTGCTGATCGCGCTCACCTTCGCATTGGTCCGGACCCGGTCGCCGAACAGCTTGGCCAGCGGGGCCAGGTAGTCCTCGATGAGCTCGGCGCCGGTGGGCAGCCAGTCGGGGTCGGGAGCGCTCCAGCCGTCGGCCTCCAGCAGGCGGCGGGCGGCGGCGTCGATGTTGTACTTCCACGGGCTGAACACCCGGACGTGGCCCCACTGGGCGACCGACGCGCCCGCCCGCGCACCGGCCTCCAGCACCACGAAGTCGAGGCCCCGTTCGGCGAGGTGGGCCGCCGCGGCCAGGCCGATCGGGCCGGCGCCGATGACCACGATGGGCAGGTCGCTGGGCTGGGCGGCCTGGCGGCTGGGCTCCAGTTCGACGGCGGTGGGGCCGCAGCATCCGCTCATGACGCGTCTCCTCATGGTTGCGTGGGCCGTGCCGGCCCGTGTTGTTTTGAAGGCTGTCGAAGTAGCTTCGACGGAAGGATGCCCGACAACTTAGAGGCATGTCAAATTAGAGATGTATCTAATCAGCGGGCATGCGGAGATGAGGCCGCTCACGCACGGGCGTGCGGGCGGGTTGCGTGCAGGTGGCGAGCGAGCGCGGCGACGACGCGGCGGGCGTCGGCTCCGACCCCGCGCAAGGTGTTGGAGGAGGGAGTGCGCTGCCACTCCAGGCCCAAATAGCCGAGGCCGGGATGGGTCAGGGACAGGCCGCGGCGCTGGCGCGGGTGCCCGCCAGCGTCTAGTGCGCCCAGGCCGGCGAGGAAGGGCAGGTTCGGCCGGTAGCCGGTGGCCAGCAGCACCGCATCGACGCGCTCGCGAGCGCCGCCGGGCCAGACCGCGTGATCGCCGTCCAGGCGCGTGAACATCTCCCGGCGTTGAAAGCGGCCCTGGTGCAGCGCCCGGCGGTAGCGGCCGTCATCGAGCACCGGCGAAGCGGGCGGAGCCTCCGCACGGGCCAGCGGCAGCCGGTCGAACCCGGTCACGCGGAACCAGAAGTGCAGATCCCGGCCCAGGGGACGCTGCTCGACGAAGCGGATCGGCGCCCGGCTGACCAGCGTCACCCGGCGCTCGGCGGCCAGCTCGAAGGCGACCTGGACCGCCGAGTTGCCCGCCCCGACCACGACGACGTGCTCGCCCGGCAGCGAGGCCGGCGAGCGGTAGTCGGCGACATGCAGCACCGAGCCGGCGAAGGTGTCCAGGCCGGGCAGGGCGGGCCGGTGCGGACGGTCGAAGGAGCCGCTGACCGCGATGACGGCCGGGGCGGTCAACTCCCGCCCGTCGGCCAGGCGCACGAGGAAGCCGCTCATGCCGAGCGCACTGTCGGGGCGGACGGTCTCGACGCGGGCGCCGGTGCGCAGTTCGGCGCCGCGCTCGATCAGGGCGGCGGCGTAGCGCTCCAGGTATGCGACGACCTCGTCACGGCGCGGGTAACGCTCAGGGTCGCCGCCGAAGGGCAGACCGGGCAGGCTGCTGTAGCGCGCGGGCGAGAACAGGGCGAGGCTGTCGTAGTAGCGCGGCCAGGACCCGGCGGCCTGGCCGGAGGCTTCCAGCAGTACGGGCCGTAGCCCTTGCTCCAGGGCGGCATGCGCGGCGGCCAGGCCGGACTGCCCGGCCCCGACGATCAGGATGCGGTCGCGGTCGCGGCCGTTGTCGATGGGCATGCCGCAGAACGTACCGTCATTTTCTAATATGTCAATAAGTTGGTATGAGGATAGAGTGCGGTGGACAGGAGGGAGCGGGCATGGCCGAGACCACGACATCATCAGTCGCGCCGGCGGACGGGACGGCGGGCGCGACGTGCGCGCCGCAGCTGCCGCAGGCCGCCCAGGACTTCCTCAAGGCCCTGGCCAACCCAGGACGCCAGCAGATCATGCTGCTGTTTGCCCAGGGCGCCGAGCTGTCGGTCAACCAGGTCGCCGAACGCGCCGGCATCAGCCAGTCCGCCGCCTCCCAGCAACTCGCCCTGCTGCGTCGCGGCGGCATCGTCACCTCCCGCCGCGACGGCAAGGAAGTGCTGTATCGCGGCGACCGCGACAGCGTCGGCCGCATCCTCGGCGACCTGCAGGGCTACCTGAAATTCTGCTGCTGACGGCCCGCCGCGCTGGTCACGGCGGTGGACCGGCGACGGCGACTCCCAGCTCCAGATGGCGGTTCATGTCGAGCTCGAAGCGGCCGTACAGGTTCAGGTGCGACCAGAACAGGGCGCTCAGCCCCCGCCGGTCGGCCGGGCTCAGCTGCTTGGTCCAGGCCGGATCGCGCAACACCATCTGAATCAGGTGCGTGTTGAGGTAGGTGATGGCGGCGGCCAGCAGGTGCAGCGCGAGCGCCGAGACCTCGGCGTGCTCGCGGTCGTCGCCGGTCAGATCCCCGGCTTTGCCGTAGAACAGGTCCTTGCTGGCGGAATTGAAGTTCTCCACCACGTTCAGGCCCTCGCCGATTTCCCTTCTGAGTTCCTCATCCGCGAGGTACTCACAAATGAAGATCGTCCTGATGACGCGGCCCAGCTCCTCGATCGCCTGGTAGGTGGGGTGCTTGGGACCGCCGCGGGTGAAGCGGCGCAGCATCTGGTGGGACTCGGCGGTGCGCAGCCGCAGCGCGGTCGCGTACTTGATCATCTGATCGTAGTGGCGGGCGATCAGATCCCAGTCGATGGTCTTGTTCGACAGCACCGTCTCCAGGCGCGGCCACGCCTCGTCCTCACCTATCCCGGGCCGGTACAGCCGCGCCGAGCCGATGTTCTTCAACCGGGGCAGCAGCTTGAAGTCCAGCAACTCGGAGAAGGCGAACCCGACGATCGAAGCGCCGTGCGTATCGGTGTACTGGCGATCGATGTCGGCGTCCGTCAGATGCCGCAGCAGGCCCTCGAACATCGAGGCCACTTCCGAGGCGGTCGTGGACGTGACCTGGCTGTAGATACACACGGACCGGCGTTCGACGTGCCAGTACACCATGATCCCCGGCCCGCGGTACCTCTGGTGCCACTCGGTCATCGCGTTGGCCGCCCACGAGCCGAACTTGCGCGAGTCGGACGCGCACGAGGTGCCCTCGCCCCACAGGGCCACATCGCGCGCCGTCAGCGTGGCGTTGACGATCAGGCGGATCGCGCCGCGCAGGTTGTCGCGGTTGATGAACAGCCGGCGGGTGCGCCGCAGCGCCGCCTCGGTGTCGAGCTGGTCGGCCGGCAGCGCGGCCGCGGCCACCCCGTCGGCGACCCGCTTGATCCCGACGTTCGTGCCCAGCCCGTACAGGCACAACAGCAACCGTCGCTGCAGCACCGCCTCCTCGATGACCGTGCGCGAGGCCACCGAGGTGAACGCGGCGGTGTAGCCGGTGACGTGGGCGACGTCCTTGAGCACGTCCAAAAGGTCGATCACGCCCCACCGGCGGGAGATCTCCGCCTTCAGCGCCTTCAGGCCGGTCGGCTCCTCCTGCTTGTCCAGCGGCGGCACGCTGATCCACGGCTCGCCCTTCTTCCGCGTGATCGTCACCCCGCCGGTGGTGCCCTTGCGCAGCGCGGTCTCCAGCCGGTTCAGGGCGGCGGTGTGGCGGCGCTGCAGGTCGGCGATGAACGCCGCCGGATCGCGCGGCTTGGACAGGGCCTCGTAGTGCACGTCCCGGTTGTCGTCGAAGTCGGCCGGCAGGTCGGCCTCCGGGTTACGCCAGGTCTTGCCGCCCTCCACCCAGATCTCCCGGCGGCGCAGGGCCTTGCGCAGCGCCACCAGCGCGCACAGCTCGTACGGGATGCGCTCGATTCGGCCGCGCTCGTCGGCCACCGCCTCCTGCCAGTCCTCGGGCACCACGTGCTCGATCGGCACCGTCTCGGCGTGATCGTAGAAGACGGCCTCGGAATCGGCGTAGCGCTCCAGCAGCGCCAGCGCGTCCATCACCGGCTGGAAGGTGGTGTTGTTGCAGCGGAAGTCCAGCGCGCGCAGCAGCTTGGGCAGGCCCCGCCGGTAGTGGCGCGAGTAGGAGCCGCGCAGCTTGACCCGCACGCGGGTCCGCAGCTCCTTCTCATTCGCCTTGGCCTCGGCGATGATGTCGGCCAGCGTGGCCGTGCCCACCACCGGGTAGATCGCCGTGCGGACGAGCTCCTCGGGCAGGTCCAGGGCGGCCTGGGCGAGCCGGGCCAAGATGCCGTGCTTGCCCTGCACCCGCCGGAACTCGCTGCTCAGTTCGTTCTCGACCTTCCGCTCGGCCCGCACGCTGATCTTGTGCTGGATCAGCAACTCGACCAGGCCGTCGATCATCTCGGTCCTGCGCACCCAGCACAGCGCCGCCAGCAGGGTCAGCCGGATCGCCTCCGGCGCGGCGGCGAAGTCGGAGGGGTACATGCGCATCGCCCGCGCCCGCCACGCCTCCACGACCTTCTCCGAGGTCCCCTCGAACAGGGTCTCCGGCAGCCCGATCGCCTTGACCCGCTCCAGCTTGACGATCTCGGCCAGCAGCGTCTCCAGCTGCAGCGGCCCCGGGTCCTCCTTCAGCTCCTGCAAGAAGCTGCGCAGCGCCGCGCCGCCCTCACCGCCCTCTTCCTCGCCCTCCGGGACGGGATCGGGAACCGTGATCAGGTCCTCCAGCGCGGCGACAGCCGCGGCCGGCAAGCGCTGGACCGTGGTGGCGGTGAACTCCCGCTCGAACATCGCCTCGGCCGCTCCCGCCAGGCGCTCGATGCGCTTGGCCGCAGGAGGCTCCATCCGTTCCTCCCGGCAGCGGGCCAGCAGCGCGGCCCGCAGCCGCTCTCGCGCGGTCTCCACCGGGCAGATCTCGCCGGCCAGCCAGAAGATCAGCTTGTCCTCATCGGCGACCGTCGGCTGCCGGAAGCCGTGGAACTGGCGGACCTGCGCCCGGTGATACTCGATCGTGCTGCCCGCCCACTGGTACTGGGCGAACAGGACTGGATCGACCTTCACCTGGCCCGCCACGTAGTCCACGGCCGCCTTCGGGACGTCCTCGCGGCGGGGGAAACGGCCCTCCAGCTCGAAAAACTTGAGGATTACGGCGAATCCGAGACGGGTGGCGCCGCTCTTGTTCGCCAGCAGTTCGACCTCGGCCTCATCCAACGTCCAGCACTCGATGAGGTCTTCCAGCTGCCATTCTCTGCGCATCGGCAGGGATCCCTTCTCCCCCGATCGCACCGAAGATTCGCAAGCAGCCTGCTCGGCACGAACATGGCTACGGCCCGGTACCGCTCAGCCGTGACCACTACGTGCTGAACCAGAAACATTACTCAGAGTTACTTTGGGGCTGGTGGCGCGAACCCGAGCGGGGAGCCTAGATGCTGCTGCGTCGGGGGACGCCGCTGGGGACGAACGTAGGTCCGGCGTGATGGCGGCCACCACGGCGACGGCGCCGAGGCACAGCAGGCCGCCGCCGATCAGGGCCGCCGTCCCCGTGGTGGCGTCCGCGACGAGGCCTGCGCGCATGTTGCCGATGTCGGGGCCGGCTTGCCCGACGATCTGTTCGGCGGCGCCGACCCGGCCGAGTAGTTCGTTCGGGGTGTGCAGCTGGACGATGGTGCTCCGGGACACCACGGCGATGGTGTCGGCGGCGCCGGCCAGGACGAGGAAGGCGAGCCCGATCCACGGGTGGGGCGACATGCCGAACAGCGCGAGGGCCGCGCCCCATGTGGCGGACCCGCCGAGCATGACCAGGCCGGGGCGGGGGAGCCGGGTGAAGGTCCCGGACAACAGGGACGCGGCGACGCCGCCGACGGCTATGGCGGTGAGGAACAGTCCGAGGGTGCGCGGGTTGTCGCCGAACCGTTCTGCGTTGATCAGAGGGAACAGGCTGATCGGCATCGACAGCACGGTGGCGGCCAGGTCCGTGAGCAGGGCGCCGCGGACGACGGGGGTGCGGACCAGGAAGAGCAGGCCGTCCGCCACTCCGCGCAGGCCGGGGCGGGAGGGCTCGGCTCCGGGGCCCATCCGCGGCAGGCCGAACGCGCCGTAGAGCGCGGCGCCGAAGGTCAGCGCGTCGATCAAGTAGCAGCCGCCGACACCCAGCCAGCCCACGATCAGCCCGCCCAGCGCGGGGCCCATCAGCATGGCGCCCTGGAAGGCGATCCGGTTCAGCGCGAGCCCGGCGGCCAGTTGGTGCTTGGGCAGCAGTTGCGGGATGAAGGTGCGCGAGGCGGGGCCGCCGCCGGCTGAGAAGCAGGATTGCGCCGCGACCAGCGCCACAACCCCGGCGGCCGGGAGGTGCCCGAGGAAGCCCTGAAGGGCGAGCAGGAGCGAACACACAGCCAGCCCGCCGGTCGTGAGCAGGTAGACCTTGCGCCGGTCGACGCGGTCGACGAGCGATCCGGCGAAGAGCCCGAGCACGACCAGCGGAATCGCCCCGGCCAGGCCGACGGCCCCGGTCCAGGCGGTGCTCTTGGTCGTCTGCCAGACCTGGAACATCACGGCGACGAGCGTCATCTGGCTGCCGAACCCGGAGAGGGCCTGGCCGATCCATAACCGCCGGAACTGCGGTGACGACCGTAGCGGGGTCACGTCGAGCAGGGTGTGCCTCAGCCCCATGCGGGGTCCTCCGCCAGCTTCTCGGCGATCCGGTCGTGGAAGCTCTTGCGCTCGAGGGCCTGTTCGATGTCGGCGACGACGCGGGAGAGCGGATAGGGAAGCTCTGCCTCGAGGTCGGCGACGGCGGCCTCGGTGGCCCGCCATTCAGCCGCCAGGCGGCCGATGATGCTGCGGGCGTTGTCGGTGAGCGTCACCTTCTTGCTGCGCGCGTCGTCACCCGCGATGGTCTCCACCCAGCCGGCCGCGCGCATGGCGGCGACCTTCTGGCTGAGCGCCGAATGTGTCCGGCCGACCGACTCGGCAAGTTCGGTGATGGTCATGGGCCCGCAGGCGTTGAGCCGGAGCAACTCCATCACGAAGCTCGGTTTGAGCCCTTCGATCTGTCCCTCGGAGTAGATCTGGGCGATGTCGGCGTCCATGGAAGCCTGGAGAAGCCGCAGAGGGCGCCAGAGGCTCTGCTGGGTGGGATCGAGCGCTTGAGGGTCGGCCATGAGGAAACTGTAACAGAGCTTATATAACCACTGTTGGATTTGGGGTGCCATGCAGATTCGGCGTCGGGGCGCTGCTCGTGGCCGTGCTCCACCATGTGTTCGGGCATCGTCCGCTCGGCCGTACGGGAGGGCTCCCCGGCGCGGGGCTGCCGCTCACCGACGAGCCGCCCTCAACGCGTTCGGTCCGGCTGGCGGATGTGTGCGGGCGTGGCGAGCCTTGCACGGGACACTGGCGAGCGAGGGCTCAGCCGCTTGTGGGGCTTATCCGGCACCGGGACGGTCGCGTCGCGGCAGCCGTTCGACGACCAGGTCGTAGGAATCCTCGACCGCGTCGGCGACGAGGCGCTCGGTGATGCCGGGTCCCGGCCCGAGCGAGATCCAGTGACGTTTGTCGAGGTAGCGGCCCGGTGTGATCGAGGCGTGGCCGTGCATGTACGCACGGGCGAGTTCGGGGTCGCGCTTGACCGTGATGATCTGCTCGTCCGGGTCGTCGGTGACGATCAGGAACACCTTGCCCGCGACCTTGTACACGTCGAGCTGGGGGGTGAAGGGGCGTCCGTTGCTGACGCCGGGCAGTGCGAGGGCCGTCCGGCGGGCGGTCTCCTGGAGCCGGTCGCCGGCCGCGCTCACCGGGCCGCCCGCGCGCCGCTGCCACAGGTGTGCGGGTCGACGGGCTGCTCGGCCTTGGGCAGGTGGGCGACGACGAGCCGGTAGGACTCGGTGACGAGTTCCCTGACGAGTGACTTATCGACGCCTTCCCCGCCTTCCAGCGTGATCCAGTGCTTCTTGTTCATGTGGTAGCCGGGGGTTATGTGGCTGTTGTGTTTCCGCAGGGCAAGGGCCTTGAAGACCTCCCAGTCGTCGCCGAAGGGATGATCCAGGTGGGCTCCGGGAAGTTCCTGAGCACAGTCGGCGGCGGTCTTGTGCAGGGTCGGTCCGTTCATGAACGTTTCCTTCCTCGAGTGGTGGCGGGCTGGGCGCCGAGGGACGCGAACAGCGCGCCGCGCAGTCGCGGCGGCACCCCCCATCCTTTCCGTGAAAGCGGCAAATCAGGCAGTAGACTGCGGACACGTGATGGTCGACAGACGACACCCCAGGCCGGGCGGGCTGGCCGGACCTGCTGCGGTTCCGCTGTACGGTTTTCAGCCCCCGGTCGGCACTCCCTATGGGCTGGAGGTGAGCACCGTCGAGGACTTCTTCGTCCAGCACGACGACTGGCCGTGGAACCCGCCCCGTCCGGGCCGCGCCACCTTCCACTACCTCATCGCGGTCACCGAGGGCGAGCTGCGGCACGATGTCGACCACGTCATGCGGACGGTCGCCCCCGGCCAGTGGCTGTGGGTGCGTCCCGGGCACGCGCAGTGCTGGCATCCGCCCGGCACCGCCCGCGGCCCGTTCATCCTGTTCGAACCGGACGTACTGACACCCGGCACCGCCCGCCTCCTGGCCCCGATCACCGCGCGCGAGGCCCCCGCCGTGCTGAGCCCGCACCCCGACGACGCCGCGTGGCTCCAGCAGACGGCACTCCAGCTCCTTGACGAACACCGGGCGCTTGGACATCGCCCCCTGGATGTCCACCATGCCCTGCGGCGCAGCCTGCTCGAATCGCTGCTGCTGCGCCTTGCCAACGCCCCCGGCATCACCCCCACGGGTGCGGCGACGACCGGCACGGGCCGTGGTGATACCTATGGTCGGTTCGTGGACGCCCTGGAGCTGCACTTCCGCGAACTGCACCGGGCGGCGGACTACGCCGAGCTGCTGGGCTGCTCGGTCCGCACCCTCAGCCGCGCCGCTCGGGACGCCACTGGCAAAGGGGTGCGTGACCTGATCGACGAGCGGCGCCTCCTTGAAGCCCGGCGCCTGCTGGGAAGCGCCCGGTGGGACGCCCGGAGTGTGGCCGCCCACCTCGGCTTCAGCGATCCCGCGAACTTCGGCCGCTTCTTCCGCGACCGCACCGGCATCACCCCAGCCGCCTTCGCAGCCCGCGCGCTGACGACCGATCCGTGAGCGGAGTGCGGCGCCCCGCAGGCTCGTCTCTCAGTCGTTCAGGACAACGACGTGCTTGCCCGGGATGGTGCCGGACTCGACGTCGGCCTGGGCGTCACTGACCTGTTCCAGGCCGTGGTAGACCTTCGCGACCGGGGCCGTGAGGCGGCCTTCGGCGAGGGCCTGGAGCTGGCGGGCGAAGACGTCGGACGGCAGGTCGGCGGCCTCGCCCGCGTAGCTGGTCAGCCGCACCCCGCTCGGGATCATGAACGGGGTGAAGTCGGGGATGGACCACCCGCCCGCCAGAGCGCCGGTGAAGCACACGGTGCCGTGCACTCGCACGCATCCGAAGGTGTCCGGCAGGACCGTGCAGCCCACCAGCTCCAGCGCCGTGTCGACGCCCTGCGGCACGAGGTCGCGAACCTTCTCGGCGAGGCGCCCGTCGTCCACGACCGGGTGGTCGACACCCATCGCCCGCAGCTCGTCGACACGGTTGGCGTGCCGCGTGGTGGAGATGACGGTGGCGCCGATCTCCTTGGCCATCGTCGCCGCACTCAGGCCCACCGTGGAGGTGCCGCCGCGGATCAGCAGCGTCTGCCCGGCCTTCAGGTCCAGGCCGCGGGTCAGCGAGCCGTACGCGGTCTGGAACATTTCCGGCAGGGCGCCGAGCACGTCCCACGGCAGGCTGGTCTGGAACGGGATGACCTGCCCGGCGGGGACGGTCACGTACTGGGCGTAGGCACCGTCGTACGAGCGGCCCATGCCGCCCATCATGGTCGCCACCTGCTGGCCCGGTCGCAGCCCGCTGTCCTCGTCGGCCTGGTCGACCACGCCGACGCCCTCGATGCCGGGGATACGGGGGTAGGTGACCTCCGGGTCCGACTCGCCCTTGCGGGTGGTGACCTCGGACTCGTTGACGCCGAACGCCTTCACCTTGATCCGCACCCAGCCCGGCGTGCGTACGGGCACCGGCACATCCTTGATCTCCAGTGCGTCCAGGCCGCCGGGCCGGGTGACGACGACGGCCCGCATCGTCGCCGGTGCGGCGTCGTCGGCTGCTGTCGGCTGGTTCATACCGAACTCCTCTTTCGTATTCTTGCCCGCTGAGATGTGAACCCGCAGCCGTGGCTCCAGACGCAGCGGCGTGCCCGGCGAGGTCGTCGTCCGCCTCCACCCGATGGAGGTCATCACCTACGGCGGCGTACTCGACCGGCGACGACCGCTCCGGTCACCCGGTATCGGGATGCCCGGCAGTCAGGGCGGCGGCGCAGTGTTCGCTCCAATGCGTCCAGGCCGCCGGGCCGGGTAACGACGACGGCCCTGCGCCGTTCCGCGACCCTGTATCGCTGGGTGGCTGTCAGGGGCGGGCGATGTTATCGAACAAGTCGAGCACGGCCTGGTAGTGGGCGGTGGTCTCGAAGGGCGGGTTACCGACGCTTCCCGAGGTGGGCCGGTCCGTGACGGCGGGCCACAGACGGGTCCGTTCGCCGGTGGCGAAGTCGAGCACGATGTCGCGGATACGCGTGTCACGCTCGGTCTGTTCGGCGCCGCGGCCCGGCTGCTCCTGACCGACCAGGGCATACATCTCGGTGCCGTGCACGGCGGGTGCGCCCTCGGCGGGCCCGATCAGGAGGAGGTGGGCGTTGCCGCCTGCAGCGGCGTGGGCCAGGGCGCCGCGGGCCGCGGGCAGGGCGAAGGCGTAGTCCGTCAGGTACGCGGCGCGGACCTCGGCCGGGGTGCGGCCGCCCCGGTCGTAGGCGTCGACGATCCTCTTCGCGCGGGAACGGGTAAGGCGCCACCCCGCGACTTCGTCGGTGACGGCCTCGACGGTGTGCGGGTCGAACCGGTCGTGGTCGTTCGCCACCCACCAGCCCATCTCGTCACTGGCCGCGCTCAGCAGGACGTCCACGTCCCGGTGCGTACCGGAGGCCAGGACGTCCATGGGGTGGGCGCGCAGCACCGCTCCGGGCTGTCCGGCGTCCAGGACGACACCGATACTCGTGCCCAACATCCCGCCGCGGACGCCGATGTCTGTCGGGGTGACCTTGTGCAGGGCGGCCACCAGCGCGGCCGTGTCGAGATCGAGCAGTTTGTCCGGGTTGTCCGCGACACCGAGTTCGGTGACGAACCGGTGCGCGAGTTCCTCGGCCCACCAGGCCGGCTGGATACGCGAGGGGCCTCCGGAGAATCCGGCCAGGCGTCGGTACAGGCCGTTGGCGGCGGGGGCGCCGAGCAGCCCGAAGGTGGAAAAGGCGCCGGCGCTGTGGCCGTAGACGGTGACGTTGCCGGGGTCGCCGCCGAAGCGGGCGATGTTCTGCTTGATCCAGGTCAGCGCGGCGATGACGTCCTGCAGGCAGAGGTTGCTGGCCTCGGCGAGCCGCCCGCCGTACTGCGAGAGCGAGACCGCGCCCAGGGCGCCGAGCCGGTAGTTGATCGACACGCCCACCACGCGTCCCGTCGCGGCCAGGCCGGAGGCGTTCGAGGTGATCTGCGTGTTCGCGCCGTACTCGAATCCGCCCCCATGGATGTACACGGCCACCGGGAGCGCCTCCCCGGCAGGCTCCTCGGGAGCCCACACGTTCAGGTTCAGGCAGTCCTCGCCCATCCCGCTGTCCGCCTCCAGCCAGTCGCCGCTGTCGGGCTGGACCGGGGCGACACCCTTGCGGTCGTAGGGTCGCTCCGGATCGAAGTCCACCAGCACTGGGCGGCGGTACCGCTCGGCGGTGGCGTACGGGATCCCCCACCAAGACCGCACCCCTGGTGCAGTCGGGACCGTAGGTGCGGTGTCGGTCATGGCATCTCCTTCGGGCGCAGGGAGGGTGTTGCGTCGGGGCTGCCGCGTCGCCGTCACGGACGGTGAGATCCGCGGCACTCATCCATGATGAGCTCGCTTCCGGCATATCGGCCCGTTGGGGGCGGACAGCTCATAGTCGCCAGGAGACACCCGGAGCTCCCCGGATGGCTCTCCTCGACGAGGACGCGGTGCGCTGTCCGTACCGGCCCTCCGCTCCCGAAGCTGGCTCCAGCCCCAACGTAGCTGTGTGTGATCACGATGCGATTCGTGATCACATCGTGGATGCTGAGCCCCAGCAAGGTGGTCTCCGGGGAGGATCGGACCGGAGTTTTGGCGCTAGAGAGTCGATCTTGACGACGATTCGGTGACGGCTGTTTGCCCTGGTCGAGCGTCCTAGCGTTCCTGCTCATGCCTGTGGATTTCCTCTCTGATGAGCAAGTAGCCCGCCGCCCCGACCGGCCGGTACCAGCCGGTCGGGGCGGTTGTGTATCTGCTGTGTATCTGCTGGCCACCGCTATCGAGGAGGGCCGAGGCTTGTCCTCGATGAGCGGCGTGCTGGCCGGCGCCGCCTACCGCCTGCTGCTGGCCTGGCGGCGGGCCCTGGCCTGCGGCTAGCGCAGATGCCGGGCGAAGAACCCGGCCGCGTCCTTCCCGGCGAACTGCGGGACACCAGTGTGCCCGCCCATGTTGGCGTGCAGCGTTTTCTCCTTGGAGCCGAAGGCGTCGAACAGGTCCAGGGCCGCCTGCCTGTCGTTCCCTTCGTCATCCCACTGCAGCAGGACATGCAGCGGAATGGTGACCTGTCGGGCTTCCTCGAACATGGTGCGAGGCACGAAACTCCCGGCGAAGAAGCCGGCGGCCACGATGCGCGGCTCAACCACCGCAAGCCGGATGCCGATGGAGATCACTCCCCCCGAGTACCCGACCGGGCCGCCGATCTCGGGCAGCGACAGGAGGGCGTCCATGGTGGCCTGCCATTCCGGGACCGCCTTGTCGACCAGCGGGAGGATGAGGGCGTCGATGATCTCGTCACCGACCGGCTCGCCGGCCTCCATAGCCCGGCGCAGGTCGGCGCCGGCCTGCTCGGCACCGGCCAAACGGGGCCGGTCACCGCTCCCGGGAAGCTCGATGGTGGCGGCGGCGAAGCCATCCGCCGCGGCCTGCCGGGCCCGCACCACCAGCCGGGGGTACATCTTGCGCAGCCCGAGCGGGGGGTGGCCGAGCAGGATCAGCGGGACCGGTGCGGACGCGGATGAGGGCGTCCACAGGATGCCGGGGATCTCACCGAGGGTGAATTCGCGTTCGACGACGCCGTCGTCGAGGCGCTGTTCAGAAGTGAATCGCAAGGTCGTGCCTTTCGGGAGTGCTCTTGAACGGCGCTCCCGGACGACCTATCGCCCGACCGTGACCCCAGAGGGGAGCACCCATGTCGATACTGCGTTCACGGGCACCACCTCCTCGTTCTCTCGCACGGCCTCCAGAAAGCTAGCAGTGGTCGCCATGGTCCGCCAACGGGTTTTCGCGAAGGCTCCGTGGCCGGATACCACGGAGCCACTCGCCTAAGGCAAGGCCATGTAGTAAAGGGCTTCGCTGTGACGTGATCTCAGCGTGACGAGATCGGAACACTGCGCAGAGCTACTGAGGAGGAGCCGACGAGGCCCCGAGCCGGAATGAGAGCCAGCGGCCTTCAGGGCACTGATCAGTTCGCCGGGAGGAGAGTGATCCAGGCAGCACCGTCCAGGTACAGACCAAAGGCTGCCACCAGCCCCTCGCCCACGGTCTCGATCAGCCACTGGTCGTCACCGACTTCGCCGCACCGCTGTAGGTTCCGGATAGACCTGTCGGTGTCCGAGTGTGTTGTCGTGCATAAGGCGATCAGAACACCATCGTGAGCAGGTCGGCAAACAGCTCCTGTTCGTCGATCTCGAGCCCACGGTTCGTGAACCAGGTGGCCATGTTGTGGCAGTCGCGCATCAGGAAGTCCACGCCCTTCGGGTTGCCGACGATGTCGACGACCTGGGGCAGGTCGATCATCACGACCCGCTCGTCCTGCGCGAGGACGTTGTACGGCGAAAGGTCGCCGTGCGCGAGTCCCGCGCGGGCCAGTTCACGCATGCCGTTGCGGAGCTGCTCGAAATTCACACCGAGCAGCTCTTTCGACGGCCGGACTTGGGCGAGCCGGGGCGCGGCACCGCCCTCGCCGTCGTCGATGAACTCCATCAGCAACTCGGTGCCGTCCACCTGCACGGGATACGGCACCGGGACGCCGGCCTTCCACAACCGGTTGAGGGCGTCCCACTCGGCGTAGGCCCACTGACCGGCCGCGACACTGCGGCCGTGCGAGGTCTTCTTCGCCATCGCCCGGCTGTCGCGGCTGTTGCGGGTACGGCGGCCTTCGACGTACGACGCGCTGCGGTGAAAGGACCGGTGCTCCTCGGTGCGGTACCGTTTCGCGGCCAGCAGCGAGGACTTCGCCGGGTTGTCGCCGATGGCTTCGACGGCCCGTTCGAGCAGGAAGACGTCGGCTTCCTTGCCGGTTTTGAGGACGCCGAGCTCGGTGTCGATCGCAGCCTGTTCCGTCACAACCCACGAGGGGCGTGGTTCCGGGCCGCGAGAACCGCGCTCGACCTCCAGCCAGGTGGACCACCGCTGATCCGGGCCCAGCTCCTCGTCGACCGAATGGAACTCGAAGACGAAGGCTGCGGCCGGATCTGGCTGGAACTCGTCACCGGTGAATTCGGACCAGGGGGAGCGGAGGTCGGAGTAGCTATCAGAGGGTTCGTACTCGGAAGACAACGGGTGTGCTCCTGAACAAAGAGGTGGGACTGATGCGGACATGCCGCAGCGCAGTGATGGCCATTCGTCAGCCCTCCTTAGTCCAGGCAGCGCTCTCCGCCGCTCGATCGACCCAGCATGCCCCGCCCGTTCTGGACCCCGCAACGTATTTACCGGCGCTGGGACCGTGCTCCTGCCATGATCCCGATGCCTACGGTGGGGTGTTCGTCGCCGGATCGCTGGCGTGGGGCATGGTCATCGACAGATTCCGGCCCGATCGCTGGGATGTCATCGGCGCGCTGGTCTGCCTGGCCGGCGTCCTGGTGATCATGTTCGCACCGCGGGGCTGAGCCGCCGGCCGTGACTCACTCGAGCCCGGAAGGGTGTCGGGATTAGAAGGTTTTCCCGACAGGCCGCTCGACCGGCTCCCGACGCCCCGGAAAACAGGACACTACGGGATGAAACCTCGCTCCGGGTGGCTGATTTCGAGCGCTGATTGACGACATTCCCGACAGATAGAAGGGGGTTCTGTCCCTTCCCCGAGGAGTGCCGGTGCGGATCGTCTACTCCCGCGCGTCCACCGCGACCCAGTCTCGGCTGCGGCAGCGACACATCCTCACCGAGGCCGGCCTCCTGATCCGCAGCGGGGGCGTCGCCGAGGGGTTTCACCCGGCCGAGGGCGTGCTGCTGTTCGAGGACCTGGCGACCACCTCCAAGATTCCCGCGCTGGAGCGGCCCGCGTTCGCCAAGGTCGCCGCCGCCGCCCACCCCGGTGACACCCTGACGGTGTCGGAGCTGTTTCGGCTCTGCCGCGATCTGGTCGACATCCACGCCGTCCGCAGCTGGTGCCAGGCCCGCGCCGTGGTGCTTCGGGTCCTGTCCGGGCCGTTGTCGAACTTCCACGACCTGGCCGCCAACGACGCCACCACTGACCTGATCATCAACGTGATCACCGCTGTGGGACAGTTCCAGCGCGATCTGCAGAACGAGCTGACCGCCGAGGGCGTCTGTGCGGCCGAGGCGCAGGGACGCTACCGCGGTCGGCCGCCAGCGCTGGACGGCGACCGGCGCGAGGTCGTGCGGGCAGCCTTCCAGGATGAGGGCACTTCGATCGCGGCCCTGGCGCGGGCTCATGGGGTGAGCCGGGCGGCCGTGCGAACCGCTCTGGCCGGCCTACTGCCCGGCCGGAGCGTCCTGCCTCGCTCGTCGGCGTGATCGCGGGGTGAGTCAGGCGACGAGGTCGAGTTCGAGGCGGCGGGCCCGACGCAGTTCCCCGCCGTTCCCGGTGGCGAGCTCGCCGGCGGCGCTCGGGGGAGCCGTGGTCCTCGGTGACGGGACGCCTTTCTCGGAGAAGGGCGGGTCAGCTTCAACGGCCGACGCCGCGCGGGCCACGCTGTCGTGGGGCTGCTCGGCGTTTCGGGCGCGGCCGGTCCTGATGCCCCCGGGTGTGGCCGGGGGCCGAAAGCGGTCAGTGGCGCTGGCGGAGTTCTTCGTTGATGCGCAGCGCCTCGGCGAGCTGGTCTTCCAAGATGATGATGCGGCAGGCCGCTTCCAGCTGGGTGCCAGCGTCGACGAGTTCGCGGGCGCGGGCGGCCAGGCGCAGCTGGTAGCGGGAGAATCGGCGGTGCCCGCCCTCGCTGCGTAGCGGCTCGATCAGCTTGGCGGCGCCGAGGCTGCGCAGGAACGCCGGGGTGACGCCGAGGATCTCGGCGGCCCGGCCCATGCTGTAGGCGGGATAGTCCTCGTCATCGAGCCGCTGCCCGAGAGTGCCGGCCGCTTCGACCGCCTGGACCGGGTGATCGGCCGGGTGAGCGCCGGTGGGGCGGGGCTGCTCCCGCCTGGAGGCGGTGACCGTTGCCTGAGGTGTTTGATCCATTCAACCTTCCTGAATGCGAACAGGGGCCCCGGCGCCATGGTGCGCCGGGGCCCAGAGGTTAACACCATCGACCGGCCCTGCCTGCGTGCTGCAGGGGCGGTTCACATATGCCGCACCAGCCGCCCGATGCGGGGGTGCGGGGATCGCGTAAGCGTGACCGTAGACCACCGTCCTGTTCGTGGAGCTGCGGTACCCGTGCGGCGACATGCGGCCGGCGACGGGCGATCCTGATGGCGTTCAACACTCCCTTCCAGTTATCCGTACCTCGGCACCCCGACCGCTGGCGCCGACTTCCTGCAAGCGGCAGCGCGTCCACCGCCCCGGCCCTCTTG
Organism: Nonomuraea sp. NPDC049400; assembly: GCF_044466425.1. NCBI lineage: Bacteria > Bacillati > Actinomycetota > Actinomycetes > Streptosporangiales > Streptosporangiaceae > Nonomuraea > Nonomuraea sp. NPDC049400. Next base: position 94,411 of record NZ_JBITMP010000035.1, on the reverse strand, counting down.
CTCAACCACACTGGCCGCGGCAGTCCGACCTTCTGCCCTCTACCTCGTTCTGTACTGCTGTGTTCTGTACTGCTGTCCACGTCCGTCCGGGCAGCCCCATCGTGGTGCTCGTGCTGCGCTGCCCTCGTGGATCCGTCCCTTGCGATGTCAGGAACTCTAGCCGCCCACAGCGCGAATGTCTACCGTGGCGACTACAGATTTTCTTTCGCTCTTGAGGTAAGAACCCGCCGCCATGCCACATGATCGACGTGAAAGCGGGCAGATCCGGGGGTGAGGTGATGGGCGATGGGCGAGCACGACCAGGACCACGACGGGGCAACGGCGACCATCAAGGGCACAGGAGACGGGCTGGAGGTCGCGGCTCGCGAAGATCGGGGAGGACCTCAGGCTGGTCACCATGGGCAGCGCCACCTGGCCCGGCACCCGCGAGGTGACGCTCACCGTGCCGAACAGGGGCCGCGGCCTGGCCATCGTCACCTACTGCGGGGACGGTCTCGCCGAGCGGCTCAGCCACAAGCTGTGGGTGAACGGGCGCCCGGTCAAGGGCTCCGACAACTGCTCCGCCCCGCCGACCGGCCGCGGGTCCGGGTTCCTCCACTTGGGCAAACGGCCGGGCAGCTAGAAGACGACAACGATCAGGGTCCGGCTGGAGACGTCCATCCCCGAATACCTGCGGCGCCCCGGAACGTTGACGGTGGCCGTTTATGACGGCCACCCGTGACGGGCGTGACCGTGCCGCCCGGGCGCTGATGGACGGCTGCCACCCCGGCACCGGCGAGCGGCTGGTCGAGCCGAATGAAGGCCGCGCACCCGCTGTCGCGCCTGGCCGCCATCCCTGACGGAACAGCCCCCGGCCCCGAGGGCAGCGCCAAGGTTTGTGAATCTTCCGTCCGGGCTGGGCTGGTCAGAGGTGTGTGCGAGCTGGGGCGGACCAGTGGGGGGCGTTCCAGTGGTCGGCGATGGCGGCGGCCCGGGCGAAGTGGGCGGCGGCCTCGTCGTCGCGGCCGAGCAGCAGCGCCAGCTCGCCGAGCGTGTGGGCGACCGGGCGCACGGCCAGCGACAGGCTGGTGGCGCCGGCCGGAGGACCGTCGCGATGGGGGAGCAGGGCCGCGTAGCACTCCTCAGCGGCGCCGGTGTCGTTCAGTGCGATGACGACCATGGCGCGCAGAGTGGTCAGGAAGGTGAAGAAGAAGTCGGGCCGGATCGGGCTCGGTGACGTGCGGGCCCGGCGTGCCTCGTCGCTGCGGCCGGCGGCGTGGAGGGCGAGCGCGAGCAGGTCGGCGACCATCGGGCCGAGCGCCTCGTGGAGAGCGCGCACGTCGTCCAGGTGGTCGCCGAGCGTGCCGTCGTTCAGCCAGATCGCCGCCAGCGCGAGGGGGAGGAAGCCGACGTGTACCGATCCGGCGCGTTCCATGCGTTCGGTGGCCTCGACGTAGAGGCGCTCGGCGTCGGCGAACCGGCCCTCGATGAGCACCAGGGTCGCCAGCGCGATCTCGACGGCGCCGATCGCCTCCGGCATCCGGTAGGCGCGGGCGAGGTCGAGCGCCTCCCCAGTCACGCGGCGCATCGTCGCCGGGTCGTTGGCCGCAGCGGCGTTCGCGGCCTGGCTGAGCAGCCCGGTCACGCGGTAGACGGGCAGGTCGTGCTCGACGCCGATCTCCACCAGCTCGCGGGAGTACTCCTCCCGCCCGATGTCGCTGGCGAGGACCAGGAGCGCTGCGGCCCTGAGGCGGGGATCGGTGGCGAGGTCGAGGGCTTCCCGCGCCGCCGCCATGACCGTCGGATCGTCCTCGCCCACCAGCTCGTTGGCGTACGCGATGAGGAGGCGGGACCGCACGTCGGGGGCAAGATCGGTCCGCTTGAGCAGGCGGCTGAGGCGGCCGACGATGGGACGGTCGACCGTGCCGTACGTGCGGGCCTGCCAGGGGGTGGGCTCGGTCCAGGCGGTGAACGCGGCGATCATCAGGTCGTCGCGGCCGATGGACTCGGCGTACTCCACGGCCTGCTCGCGCGTGTCCCTGGCCGCAGCGACGGCCCCGGCCCTGATCTGCGCCCGGAGCAGCCTGCCGAGCAGGCCGACGCGCTCGTCCGGTTCGCTGGAGTTGGCGACCGCGTCGGTGAGGAGGGCAGCCGCCACGTCGTGGGCGTAGCGCGCCTCGGCCAGTTCGGCGGCCCGCACGCAATAGCCGACGGCCTTCGGCGATCCCGCTCGCGCATAGTGATGGGCGAGCGCCGCGACGTCGCCAGTGCCCTCCAGGGCGGCGGCGATCCGGGCGTGCATCCTTGCGGCCCGCAACCGGCTGACGTCGGCGACCAGCGTGTCCCTGACCAGCGCGTGAACGAACCGGACGCGCCCGGGCCCCGGCTCGTCGAGCAACCCGGCGATGACGCCCGCGTCCAGCGCGTCCAGCACGCCGTCCCCGTCGGAGTCGGCGGCCTGCACGAGCACGTCCACCGAACTTTCCCTGCCGGCCACCGCCGCCAGCCGCAGGACGGACACGCTGCTCTCGGGGAGCCTTGCCAGCCGGCGCCGCAGCACGTCCCGTACGCCCTCGGGGACCTCGGAGAGCGCGACCAGCGCACCCTCGCCGTTCAGCAGCCGCGCGCTCTCCCGCACGTAGAACGGGTTGCCGCCGGTGCGCTCGGCGATCCCCGCCACCGTCGCGTCGTCGGCCTCGCTTTCGGCCCGTACGAGCTCGGCCACCGCCGCGCCGTCGAGCCCGGGCAGCGCGATCCGGAGCGGCGCGGTGCGGGCGAGCGCACCCAGCGTCTCGGTGAGGTGCTCGCTCTCGTCCGGGCGGTACGCCGCGACGACCAGGATCGGGGCCCGCACGCCGACGCCGCCGCCGAGCAGCCCCAGCGTGGTCGTGTCCGCCCAGTGCAGGTCGTCCAGCACGACGGCGACCGGCCGTTCCGTGGCGGCCGCCGCGAGCCAGCCCCACACGGCCCGGCGCAGGCGGAACCGCCCGGCGGCGGCGTCGCCGTCCACCGGTATGGAGTCGGAGAGCAGCGGCGCCAGGTCTTCCGCGAACTCCCCCGGAGGAACGGTCGCGGCGACGGCCCGCAGCGCCTCGACCCACGCCCACGCGGGCGGCGCGCCGTCGACCTCCGGACAACGCCCGGCGGCGACGAGCCAGCCGTCGCGCTCCAACTGCGCGCCGAGATGCTCCAAGAGCGTCGACTTGCCCAGCCCCGCTTCCCCAGTGACAAGAGCGACGCGCGCCCCATCGGCGGCAGCCTCCCCCGCGGCCGAAACCAGCGCGGCAAGCTCGCCCTCCCGCCCCACGAATGAGACAGCGCGATGCAGGGTCGCGTCGTGCGAGGGCCTGGCGTGTGGGGGTTTGGTGGCCGCCGGAGGTGGGGGGACGGCCGTGCGGAGGATGTCGATGCGCTGGGCGAGGATCGCCTCTTCCAGGGAGACCAGGTCGGGGCCGGGGTCGAGACCGAGTTCGTCGGCGAAGGTGGCGCGGGCGCGGCGGAGCGTCGCCAGGGCGTCGGCCTGGCGGGCGCTGCTCCACAGCGCCAGGGCGTGCAGGCGCCAGCCCTCTTCGCGCAGGGGTTCGTCGCGGGTGAGGCGCTCGGCCTCGGGGACCACCGAGGCGGGGTCGCCCGTCCGCAGGCCCGCCGCGACGTGGAGCTCGCGGGCGAGCAGGCGCAGCTCGTTCAGGCGGGCGGTCTCGGCGGCGGCCCACGGCTCGTCGGCGACCTCGGCGAACGCGGGTCCCTGCCATAGGCCCAGCGCCTCGGCCAGCCGGGCGCGGACGGCCTGAGGCTCGGTGAGCGTGCGGGCCTCGTCGAGCAGGTCCTCGAAACGCCACCCGTCCACCGACTCCGGCGGCAGCCGCAGCGCGTAGCCGGGGGGTGCGCTCACCAGGAGGCGGGCCGGGGTTCGGGGCGGGCGGCCGGGCTCCAGCAGCCGGCGCAGGTTGGAGACGTACGCCTGCAGGGAGGCCAGCGCACGGGATGGTGGCTCGCCGCGCCAGAGGTCCTCGATCATCCGGTCGACCGACACGACCTGTCCGCGCGCCGCGACCAGGAGGGCCAGGACGCCGCGCTGCCGCGGCCCGCCCAGGGGGACGGACTCGCCGTTGACCTCAGCGCCGAAAGAGCCCAAAACCCGGATCAAGACCATGACGTGGAACATCCTAAGCGCGCGGGTGTTCCAAATCGGTTCCAAGTGCCTTCCAAACGCCGGGAGCAGCCTTAACACGTCGAACCGATGAAGGGCAGGAACGAAATGAGCGTCAACACCCAGGACATGGAGATCGTCCACCGCGCCTTCCGCCGCGAGTCGCGGCTGCTGATGGAGCTCGTCGCGGCGGTCGCCCCAGGTGACACCGCTCGCGCCAAGGTGATCGCCGACCACTTCCGCGACTACCGGCTGGGACTGAAGAACCACCACGAGGGCGAGGACGAGCTGCTGTGGCCGCCGCTGCTGTCCCGGGTCGATCTGGAGGCCGACATCGTGCTGCGCATGGAGGCCCAGCACGAGCGCGTCGCGGCCACGCTGACCAGGCTGGACGCGGCGGTCCCTGCGTGGGAGGCCGCCGCCGGGGCGGACGAGCGCGACACGCTCGTGGCCGCCCTGGCCGCTCCGGTACGCGGCATCTGGCACATCATCGGCCGCCCGCGCTACGACCGCCACATCAGCCGCGTCCGCGCCGTCTGACCAGACCCACAGGGCTCCCAAGCCCACCCGAGCTCCACGAAGCTCACAAAGACTCGCAAGGAGAAGAACAATGTCGCTGAAGAAGATCAACACCGTCCTGGCCGCCGCCTTCATCCTCTTCATTCTCTGGTTCGGGATGGAGTTCATCCTGAGCCCGGAGACGACGGCACCGGGCTTCGGCCTGCCGAGCTGGCCGTCCGGCGACGGCGGCGGCTTCCTGATCATCAAGGGAATCCGCGACGTCGTCTTGGCCCTGGTCCTGGGCATCCTGCTGGTGACGGGCCACCGCCGGGCGCTGGGCTGGGTGCTGCTGGTGGAGGCCCTCGCCGCGTACGGCGACATGACCACCGTGCTGGCTCACCACGGCTCCGTGGCCACCGCGCTCGGCGTCCACGGCCTGACCGCGACGCTGATGGTGGTCAACGGCCTGCTGATGATGCGCGAGACCCGCAAGGTCGCGGCCGCTCCGGCGACGCCCGCCCCGCAGCCCGCCTGACGCCACCTTGGCGCGTGTCGGCGACGCGGCGGCGGCCGGAGCTCTTTGCAGCGTCCCGCCATCCAGCAGCCGGTCGAGCTGGACCAGAACAGCGCGGTCAGGGCGGAGCACGGTGTTTTCCTCTCGTAAGACCGGCCTTCCTCGGCGATCGCGTGCCGGTGTCCGGCGGCTGCGGGCGGTGACCGGGCAGAAGCGGGGCAAGGGTGGAATCGCGGTGGCCGCGCGGAGCACGCGGGCGGTGTCGGCGGGGTCATCCGGCGGTGCGTTCGGCGTGGCGGAGCGCGCGCAGTCCCGGAATCGTCATGGCGCCCAGGCGGGCGCCGGTGCCCGGCTCCAGGCGCAGCACCTGCTCGCCGGCCCCGGCCAGCAGCTCCCCTTCCAGGTATGCCAGCCCGCGCGTCTGCCCCGGCAGGTCCCAGGCGGCCTGCGGCGCGAGGGTGGCGCCGTCGGCGGCCAGCAGCCGGTTGCCCGCGGCCATGAACAGCCGCCCGCCCCCCGCCACCGCGAACGCCTCACCCGGGCCGCCGGCATCCGGGTTCCGGAGCGGCGAGGAGGCCGGGGCCGGGCTCAGGAGCTTGGCCAGCAGCCCCGACCGGGTGATCGTCAGGTCCTGGGTGGAGGCCGAGACCACGCGTCCGGTGGAGGCGTCGAACACGTACAGCCGCGTGCCGTCCACCGCCAGCGCGTGTGCCTCGGGCGGGCCGAGCCCGAACGGGGCCGGCAGGTCCAGGCAGTACGCCCAGCGCTGGTCGAGGTGCAGGACGTGTACGAAGGCGTGCACTCCTGGGCTGAGGTCCTTGCCCGCGGCCAGGTCCCGGGTGTGCAGGTGGGCGTCCTGGTGGGTGTAGAGGGTGTAGAGGATGTTCTGTCCGGGGTCGAGCACGGCCTGGCGGCTCTGGCCGTGCATCTCCTCCTCCCGCCCTGGCGGGATCTGCCGCTTGTCGCGCGTCAGCAGGGCGCCCATCGTGCCGTTGTCCAGGTCGTACACGCGCACCCGGTAGCGGTCGGGGGCCTGCGGGGGCAGGCGGTCCAGGACGTACATCGCGCTGCCGTCGGTGGAGAAGGCCTCCGGTTCGAGGTTGCCGTCGAGGTGGAGCGTGCGCTGGCGTCCGGCGCCGGCCACGGTGATCGTGGTACGGGTCCGCGGGCCCGGCGGCGGGCCGAGCGCGGCCAGGCCGGCGGAGACGGCCTTGATCTGCAGAGCGGACGTCGGCAGCTCGTCGATGAGGGTGCCGTTGCCGGCCTGGTAGGTGCGCAGTTGGCCGTCGCGCAGCTGGTAGAGCCTGGCCCAGCGGGGTTCGGCGACCGTGCCGGGGTAGGTGGCGCGGACCGTGCCGCCGGCCAGGTCGGCGACGGCCAGCCCGGCGGCGGTGTCGGCGAACAGCCGCCCGGGCAGTGGGGCCGTCGTGGGCGGAGGCTGGGGCCGCTCGTCGGCGGCGCAGGCCGACAGGACGGCGGCGGCGCCGCACAGGAGGAGCGCTTGGCGTCTGGTGTAGGGAGCCATGTCATGCCTACACCGCCCGCGCCGTCGAGGTTCCGCCGCGGGGGAGGGGTGTCAGGTCCGGGGGCGCAGGGTGGCCAGTTTGCGCAGGCTGTGGCGGACGAGGGCGGCGAAGACGGGACGGATGAGCGGCCACAGGGCCCGGCCCAGCGGCCCGAGGGGCAACTGCAGCCGTTCGGCCCAGACGACGCGGCTGCCGCCGTCCTGCGCCCGTACCCGGATGACGCCCTCGCCGCGCACGACGCGGCCGGTGTGGGTGACCCGCACCAGCGACGGCGGCTCCCAGTGGGTGATCGTCATCGTGTCCAGGAACCCGAACGGCCTCACCCCGGTGTAGGCCTCGACGGCGTGCTCGCCCACCTGCCGGGCATCGGTCATGAACATCCACTCCCGGTGCCGCTCCCAGTCGGTGATCGTCGCGAACACCTGCTCCGGCGGCGCCGGCACGTGGACGGCGGCGGCCACGTACACGGGTCTCATCGGGACTCCCCGGGGTGCGGGCCCGGAGCGGCCGGCGGCCAGTGTCTGAGCAGGACGTCGAGCGCGTCCAGGGTCCTGGACCATGAGGCGTCCACGTCGCGCGGGTGGCGGCCGAACCGGCCCGTCGTCTCCAGGGACACATATCCGTGGAAGGTGCTGCCCAGCAGCCGTACCGCGTCGGTCTGGTCGGGGTCCGGCAGGTCATATCCGCGCAGAATCGCCCGGGTCATCTCCGCGTGGCGGCCTGCCGCGACGGTGGCCGCCGTCTGCGGGTCGAGCTCGATCTGCGCCGCGGTGTACCTGCCCGGATGCTCCTTGGCGTAGTCCCGGTAGACGTTGGCGAAGGCCACCAGCGCGTCCTTGCCCGCACGGCCGGCCAGCGCGGCGGCGGCCCGGTCGGCGAGCTCGGTCAGGGCCAGCTCGGCCACTCGTACCCGCAGGTCCTGTGCGTCCTTGATGTGTGCGTACAGGGCGGCGGGCTTGACGCCGAATCCGCGCGCGAGCGCCGAGACGGTCACGTTCTCGAATCCGATCTCGTCGGCCAGGTCGGCCGCCGCCCGGGTCAGGCGCTCCGCGGTCAGGCCCGCACGTGCCATCGGTCGTCCTCTCCCGCAAACTTACAGGCTTTAACTGTTTGCATAATACCTTTAAGGATGAGTAGCCTCCCTGCTCATGAGATCAGTCACTGAGCGCGATATCCGCACGTCGTTCGTCAACTGCTCCAAGGGGGAGACCAAGCGTCTCAACCTTCCCAGGGACTTCACCGACAGCTCCTGGGAGGACCTCGACTTCCTCGGGTGGCGAGATCCAGGCGCGCCCGAACGCGCCTACCTGGTGGCCGAACACGGCGGCGGCCTCGTCGGGATCGCGCTCCGGGTGACATCGGGTGCGTCGCGAGGTTTCACCTCGCGCAGCATGTGCTCGCTGTGCCTGACCACGCACACCAGCGGCGGCGTGGCGCTGATGACCGCGCGCCGGACCGGCGAGGCGGGCCGCCAGGGCAACTCGGTCGGGCAGTATCTCTGCACCGACCTGGACTGTTCCCTGTACGTGCGCGGCAAGAAGGAGGCCGCGGGGGACGGGGTCGTCGATGAGTCCCTCACCCCGGCGGAGAAGGTCGCCCGCACCCGGGCCAACCTGTCGTCCTTCCTGGACAGGGTGGTCGGGTGAGCGCCCCGTTCAGGCGGGGGCGGGTGGCGTCCAGTCCCACGGCTTGCCGCTCTGCCTGCGTACGAGCGAGGCGGGCGCCCGGCGCATGCCCATGACCTGCAGCCGGTGGACAAGCTTGGACCGCGACACCGCGATCATGCCCTTCCTGCCGGCCATCGAGGCGACCCGGTGGGTGCGGCCGAGCCTGGCCCGGTCGTAGGCGGCCAGGTCGTCCGTGGTCGCCGCGAGCGTGACCGCGTCCTCGATCGCCTGGCACGCGCCCTGGCCCATGCCGAGCGTGGCGGCGTGCGCGGCGTCGCCCAGCAGGACGACCCGGCCGCGGACGTAGGCCGGCAGGGCGACGACCGCCGACCCCTCAGACATCGCGCTCCTCGTTCCGCTGGAACGCCCTGGCCATCCACGCGAACGTCTCGCGCGCCGCCCGCAGCCGGCCCGCGCGGGCGCTGCCGGGCTCGAACATGTCCATGCCTTTCTGCGCGACGTCGGCGAACGAGGCCAGGGTGGCGATCCGCCGCTTGATCACCTCCGGCCAGGCGTCGTCGTCGACCCGGAAGTACGTGGTGCGCTCGCCCTGCCCGGCTCGGCGGCGTACCAGGCCGGAGGCGGTGAGCAGGTTGAGGTTGGTGGTCAGGGAGGCGCGGCTGGCGCCGATCGCCTCGGCGATCTGCGTGGCGGACTGCTCGGGCGGGTCGCACACCATCAACCAGCCCAGGATCCGGCCGGAGATGGGTGGGTGTCCGTACTGCTCGGCGAAGAACGTGGCCACCTCTTCGACCCATGCGCGCAGTTCGTCATGCTCCGCCACCGCCTGGCCTCCAGTTGCGCTGTCTTATGCTAGTTGGAACTAGCATAAGACAGCATCCGGCGTTCGAGGCGATGTTGACCTCAAGCTGACTTGATGCTGCAGGCTGATGGCCATGAGCCGAGAGACAGCGGTAGTGCTCGGGCCTGGCGGGATGCTGGGGACGGCCTGGATGGCCGGACTGGTCGCCGGGTTGCGGCGCGAGGGACTCGACCTTGCGAAGGCCGATCTGATCGCCGGCACGTCGGCGGGGGCGATCGTCGGTGCGGCGCTGGCAGCGGGGCGGGACCTGGAACGGCTCGCGGTGCTTCCCGACCCGGAGGGCGAGCCGGCGGTCAAGACGGATCACGAGCGGCTGGGGCAGGCGTTCGCCATCCTCAACGACTCCGCGCTGGAACCGGCTGCGGCCCTGCGCCGCGTCGGCAGGCTCGCGCTGGCTGCCGAGACCGGTGCCGAGGAGGCGTACCTGGCGCGGATGGAATTCCTGATCGGGGGCCGCGAGTGGCCCGAGGACAGGAGGCTTATGATCCCCGCGGTGGACGTCGAAACCGGCGAGCCGCTGGTGTGGACCGCATCCAGCGGCGTGGCGCTGGTGGCGGCGGTGGCTTCGAGTTCCGCCTTCCCCGGCAGCGCCCCGCCGATCACGATCAACGGCCGGCGCTACATGGACGGTGCGCTCCGGTCGGGTACCAACGCCGACCTCGCCGAGGGCGCAGGGGCGGCGATCGTCGTCGAACCGCTGGCCCACCTGTTCCGCGCGGACACGCCAGCGCACGGCGCGGCGGTTCGGCTCGCGCCTGATCCGGCGGCCCAGCTAGCCCTCGGCGTCGATCTCAGCAACCGTGCCGCTTGGTCGCCGGTCCACCAGGCAGGCGTACGGCAGGCGCCCGAGGCCGCCAAGCTCATCGAGCCTGTCTGGGTGCGGTGACGGGCGGCGTGGCCTGTCACCGGGAGATGATGCGTTCGAGCAGGGGCGGGCTCCAGTGGGTGCCGTAGGCGGCCTGCAGTCGTGACAGTCGCCAGTCGTTGCCGGTGACGACGCGACGGCACAAAGGCGTGTCGCAACGGCAGGTCATCGACCAGGCTTCGACGCCGGTGTGCGTGGCGTAGTCGATGGTGAGTTCCTCGCCTGGGCTGATGTCGCGTCGAGCGGTCACCGTTGTCGCGTCGCGGTGCCAGAGGCTGGGGTCGCAGGAGTGGTTGCCGTAGCGCACCGGGTGAGCGGGATCGACCAGCAGGTGGATGCCTTCTTCGACGGTGAGGCTGCTGTAGGGCGGTGTGAGGCGGGCCAGGGCCTCATCGCTGATGACGCGTCCGCCGAGCCGCATCACGACCTCGTCTTGGCGGATGTGCTTGATGGCGAACAGTCCGGTGCCGTGGATGGGGGAGAGCTGGGGCTGAGCGCTTGGGGTGAGCCAGCATTCAGCCTCGTATGTCCGGCTCGGCATGGGGCTTCCTCTCTTGTTCGGTGGGTGTGGTCGTGAGGTGGTCTTGTCGTGGAAGCCGCGAGCCTGCTGACATTGTGGCCAAGCGGGTGACCGGACCGGTCAGGAATCAAGAAGCGCCGCTCAGCGGGCCGCGACTAGCGTGACCGGCATGGACCTCATCGTTCACCAAGACCCAGCGGGTCAAGGTGGGCCACGACTTTCAGGAGCGACCATGACCGGCTCTTCCACCCAGGGAATCAAGACCGTGCTGCATCCCGTGTCCGACCTGGCGAAGGCCAAGGCGGTGTACGCCGCCCTGCTCGGCATCCCGCCGCAGACCGACGAGTCCTACTATGTCGGTTTCGAGGCCGAGGGCCAGCACATCGGGCTGGTGCCGGGCGGTGGGCCCCAGGGCATGAGCTCGCCGGTGGCCTACTGGCACGTGCCGGACATCGAGGCGAAACTGGCCGAGGTGACCGCCGCGGGCGCCACCGTGAAGGAGCCCGTACGCGACGTCGGTGGCGGCCGCCTGGTGGCCACTGTCACCGACCCCGACGGCAACGTCCTGGGGCTGCTTCAGGATCGGTGATTGCCGGCCCTGGCCCGGCGTCGTCGCGACAGCGATGGCCACGCCGGCCGGCACCCGCCGATCAGGTGGACGGCGGACCGTTGCCGCGACCGCACCGACGAACGAGAACCGACATAATGCTCGAAACTGGTCACACGCCAGGCGACGCAGACAGAGACGGAGACCACGAACGCGGCTCCGCCTCACAGATGGAGAGACGATGAGCATGACCACAAGGACGGACACGCACTCGCCTGCGCCGCACCTTGCCGACAGCCACGATCTGATCCGCGTCCACGGCGCGCGCGAGAACAACCTCAAGGACGTCAGCATCGAGATCCCCAAGCGCCGGCTGACGGTGTTCACCGGTGTCTCCGGCTCGGGCAAGAGCTCGCTGGTGTTCAACACGATCGCCGCGGAGTCGCAGCGGATGATCAACGAGACCTACAGCGCCTTCGTGCAGGGCTTCATGCCGACGACGGCGCGGCCGGAGGTCGACGTACTCGACGGGCTGACCACCGCGATCATCGTCGACCAGCAGCGGATGGGCGCCGACCCCCGCTCCACCGTCGGCACCGCCACCGACGCCAACGCGATGCTGCGCATCCTGTTCAGCCGGCTCGGGCAGCCGCACATCGGCTCGCCCCAAGCCTTCTCCTTCAACGTCCCCACGGTACGGGCGAGCGGCGCGATCACGGTCGAACGCGGCACCCGCAAGGCCGAGCGGGCGAGCTTCACCCGCATCGGCGGCATGTGCACGCGCTGCGAGGGCCGGGGCACCGTCTCCGATCTCGACCTCACCCAGCTCTACGACGACTCCAAGTCGCTCGCCGAGGGCGCCTTCACCATCCCCGGCTGGAAGTCCGACAGCTTCTGGACGGTACGGGTCTACGCCGAGTCGGGGTTCGTCGACCCGAACAAGCCGATCCGCGACTACACCAAGAAGGAGCTCGACGACTTCCTCTACAAGGAGCCGACCAAGGTCAAGGTCGACGGCGTCAACCTCACCTACGAGGGGCTGATCCCGAAGATCCACAAGTCGTTCCTCTCCAAGGACCGGGAGGCGATGCAGCCGCACATCCGGGCCTTCGTGGACCGGGCGGTCACCTTCACCACCTGCCCCGAGTGCGACGGCAGCCGGCTCAGCGAGGAGGCCCGCTCCTCGCGGATCAAGGGCATCAACATCGCCGACGCCTGCGCGATGCAGATCAGCGACCTGGCCGCATGGGTCCGCGACCTCGACGAGCCGTCGGTCGCGCCGTTGCTCGCCGCGCTGGCGCACACGCTCGACTCGTTCGTGGGGATCGGGCTGGGCTACCTCTCGCTGGCGCGGCCGGCGGGCACGCTGTCGGGCGGCGAGGCGCAGCGCGTCAAGATGATCCGCCACCTCGGCTCCTCGCTCACCGATGTCACCTACGTCTTCGACGAGCCCACCATCGGTCTGCACCCCCACGACATCCAGCGGATGAACGCCCTGCTGCGGCGGCTGCGGGACAAGGGCAACACGGTACTCGTCGTGGAGCACAAGCCGGAGGCGATCGCGATCGCCGACCACGTCGTCGACCTCGGCCCCGGCGCCGGTACGGCGGGCGGCACCATCTGCTATGAGGGGACCCTGGAAGGCCTGCGGGCCAGCGGCACCATCACCGGCCGCCATCTCGACGACCGGGCCGCACTCAAGGAGGCGGTGCGCAAGCCCACCGGCGTGCTGGAGATCCGCGGCGCCACCCGCCACAACCTCCAGGACGTCGACGTCGACATCCCGCTCGGCGTCCTCTGCGTCGTCACCGGCGTCGCCGGGTCCGGCAAGAGCTCGCTGATCCACGGCTCCATCCCCGCCTCGGCGGGCGTCGTCTCGGTCGACCAGACGCCCATCCGCGGCTCACGACGCAGCAACCCGGCCACCTACACCGGGCTGCTCGACCCGATCCGCAAGGCTTTCGCCAAGGCCAACGGCGTGAAGCCGGCGCTGTTCAGCGCCAACTCCGAAGGCGCCTGCCCCAACTGCAACGGCGCCGGCGTCATCTACACCGACCTGGGGATGATGGCCGGTGTTTCCACCACCTGCGAGGAGTGCGAGGGCAAGCGGTTCGACGCCTCGGTGCTGGAGTACCACCTCGGCGGCCGCGACATCAGCGAGGTGCTCGCGATGTCGGTGACCGAGGCCGAGGAGTTCTTCGGCGCCGGGCAGGCGCGCACGCCGGCCGCGCACGCCATCCTCGGCCGGCTCGCCGACGTCGGGCTCGGCTACCTCAGCCTCGGCCAGCCGCTCACCACGCTGTCCGGCGGCGAGCGGCAGCGGCTCAAGCTGGCCACCCACATGGCCGACAAGGGCGGCGTCTACGTCCTGGACGAGCCGACCTCCGGCCTGCACCTGGCCGACGTCGAGCACCTGCTCGGCCTGCTCGACCGGCTGGTCGACGCCGGCAAGTCGGTCATCGTCATCGAGCACCACCAGGCGGTCATGGCGCACGCCGACTGGATCATCGACCTGGGCCCCGGCGCGGGCCACGACGGCGGCCGGATCGTCTTCGAAGGCACTCCCGCCGACCTTGTCTCCGCCCGTTCCACTCTCACCGGCGAGCACCTCGCGACCTACGTCGGCGCCTGACCGAGACCCTCGCGGACACCTCTGCGGGGTGTGGGGGTTGGCGCTGCCGCCGCGGCCCAGCTACTCCGACATCGTCATCGGCTCGATGGGCGTTATGCCCTGGCTTTGTCCGGGGTGGACGGGGTCGACAGAGGCACCGCGGGTGGGCGGCGGCGGACCGTGGTCAGGTGGTAGAGCAGGGCCAGGATGGTGATGCCGGCGGCGGGCAGCCCCAGTGTGGCGGGCGCGAGGGCGAGCCACTCCTGCGCCAGTCCACCGAGGCCGCCGCCGAGGGCGACCCCGATGTAGATGGCCGAGGAGTTGAGGCCGAGCAGAACGAGGGCCGCCGCCGGGCTGAGGGCGATGAGCCGGTGCTGCTGGGGTACGACGATGACGCCCACTGTCGCACCCCAGATCGCAGCCCACACCAGGGTGGACACCAGAGCGGCGGTCACCACGGGGGTGAGGGCCAGGGCAACGGCGGCGATGAGGAGGGTCCGGTCAACACGTGCGCGGGGTTGTGCCGGTCGACCAGCCGTCCGGCGATGATGTTTCCGGCCAGCGTGCCGATTCCCCAGGCCAGCAGAATGACCGTGAGCAGCGACTCGGAGCCGCCGGTCGTCCCCTGCAGGGCCGGGCCGATGTAGGTGTAGAGGGTGTAGACGCCGAGGAAGACCAGCGGGGTGACAGCCAGAAGCCCGAGGACCCGGCCCTGCTTGAGCGGTCGCAGCCGGTCGCTCAGCGAGGCGGCGGGGAGCTTCACGCGGGGTAGGCCGATGACGATTCCAAGGGCCGCGATGAGACCGATACCGGCGACGGCCCACAGGGTGATGTGCCAGTCCGTGCGGCCCCGCTGGCGCGCTTCGCCCGCGGGAAGATCGACCTGGCCAAGGTCAAACGGCACTGGGGCGACATCCTGCGGGTGGTGGTGTCGATCTACACCGGCCGGATCCGCGCCTATGACGTGATGAGGATGCTGCAGCGCGACGGCAACCCCACCCCGCTGGGGGACGCGATCGCCGCCCATGGCCGCATTTTCAAGACGCTGCACATCCTCACCTACGCGGTGGAGGAGCCGTATCGGCGCGACATCAAGGGCATCCGCAACCTGCAGGAATCCCGCCACGCCCTGGCCGGGAAGATCTTCCACGGCCGCAAGGGCGAGGTCTACCAGCGCTACTACAAAGGCATGGAGGACCAGCTCGGCGCGCTCGGGCTGGTGCTCAACTGCGTCACCTTGTGGAACACCTTCTACATCGATCAGGCCCTGGCCCGTCTGCGGGCCGCGGGCTACCCGCTGGCTGAGGAGGATGTCGCCCGCTTGTCGCCGTTCGGCCGCCGGCACATCAACGTGATCGGCACCTACACCTTCGCGCTGCCCGATCTCGGCCCTGGAGGCATGCGGGAGTTGCGAGACCCGGACGAGCCCGAGTGGGACGACTGACGTTGCTTCGCCCAGTGCGAGCTGGAAGACGCGGGCGCGCAGCGCTACGAGTCGACGATCGCGGACCTGGATAAGACCGTGGCGTACCTGGCGGACCTCACCGAGATTCTCACTCTGGTGATCGGCGATATTGAGGAAGACGACGACCCGGACTCACCTCTCAGCGGTCCACGCCAGACAGACAGTGAGACCAAGAGGCGCCGGGCCGGTCAGCGTCTGGCAGTCGAGTGCAAGTGCACACAGCCCCGCCGCCTCCAGCTGGCCCCGCGCGCGCTGGAGGACGGCCGATCATTAGCGGATTGTGCGAGAAGCGCTTCGCCGTCGTCGAGCAGAACGAGGGAGCCCCCGTATAGATCGCGTCACAGAACAGCAGCAGAAAGAGCGCCTCTCCGACACGGGGTGCTCTTTCGCGCGCGGAGAGTGTCAATAGCGTTCCCGCCACGGTCAAAGGATGATCATAACGCGTGCGACCAGCGGAAATACCATGCACCGCGGCGACATACCAAGCCCTGACTTTGTCGATGGGAGACGGCTTCGGTTGACAGTCGGCTGGTGCCGCCGGGCTCGTCCTAGGAACATGCGCGAAGGCCGGCAGGTGCCGCCAATCCGTCAGGCCGACGCCGCGCCGAAGGCGGCGGCGTGGTCGGCGACCCACTGTGCGTAGGTGAAGGGCGGTCGGCCGGTGACCTGTTCGACCGTCGGCAGGACCTCCGTGGGCTTGCCGACTCTCGCGGTGAGCAAGTTGACGTAATCGTCGATCCCCGGAGCGGGCATGCCGAGGCGGACCATCTGGTCCCGGAACCAGTCCTCGGACTGCTCCTCCCACCGCAATGGCCGCCCGATGGTCTCCGCGATGACGCGCACGCGGTCGATCTGGGTCAGCGACTGCGGTCCGGTCACCGAGTACCCCTCGCCGGCACGCCCATCGAGGAGACTGCGGACGGCGACCGCGGCGATGTCGCGCGGGTCGATCGGGGCCGTCGCGGCCTCGCCGTAGCGTCCGCGTACGACATCGCCCTCGATGATCTGGGGCGCCCAGACCAGGTCGTTGGTCGTGAGCCCGTCGGGCCGCACGAAGGTCCACGCCAACCCGGACGCTTCGACGGATCGTTCGAGCCGCAGATGCACCTCGCCGACCCAGCCGGGCTCGGACCACGTGACGGACACCGAGGACAGCATCACGACATGCCGCAGGCCGGCTCGCTTGGCCACGTCGAGGAATCCGTCGACCCCCTGGAAAACGGGGAACAGGAAGGCCCGATCGATGCCGGACAGTGCCTCAGACAGGGTTTCCGGCTGGGTCAGGTCGCCGGTCACGACCTGGACCTGGTCAGGGAACGCATGGCCGCTGGGGTTGCGGGTCATGACGCGGACCTTCTCACCCTCCTCCAGGAGTTGGCGGACGACGTGGGAACCGACGTTTCCGGTGGCACCGGTTACCAGGATCATGGTGGGGATCTCCTCTAGTTTCTTGGTTTCTTTGAGCCGGGGGCCGGTCGGTGACGATCGCGTCACTCGACCAGCCGTCCGGTGGATTCGAGGTCAGCGGTAAGTTCCACGAGGCGCGTGGATCGTTTGCGCGGCGTCCTGACGACCATGAGGCGCCGGCGACCCGATCCCTGTGGCATTGCGGTCTCCCATCAGGACGCACGCCGAACGGTTACCTCGGCACCTTCGGTCGCGTCATGACCATGACGGAATTCGCGCAAGGAAGGTAACGACATGACCGGATCAGGTCCTCACGAAGCACTGGCGGAAGCCTTCGAACAGCAGCGCGAGCGCCTGGCGGCGGTCGCCTACCGGATGCTCGGGTCGCGGGTGGACGCCGAGGACGCGGTGCAGGAGGCGTGGATCCGGCTGGCGCGGCAGGACGCGGCCAGGATCGACAACCTGACCGGCTGGTTGACCACGGTGGTCGGCCGGGTCTGCCTCGACGTGCTGCGCTCGCGCAAGACCCGGGCTGAGCTGTCGTACGACGACTGGCTTCCCGAGCTGGTAGTGACGGTGGACGGCGGGGCGGCACCCGAGGACGACGCGATGCTCGCCGAATCGGTCGGGCTGGCACTGCTGGTGGTGCTCGACACCCTCACGCCTACCGAGCGGCTGGCGTTCGTACTGCATGACATGTTCGCGGTGCCCTTCGCCGAGATCGGCGAGATCATCGGCCGGTCCGCCGACGCGACCAAGATGCTCGCCAGCCGGGCCCGCCGGAAGGTGCAGGGCACCTCGCTGCCAGAGGAGGAGCCGCGGCGGCAGCGCGCAGTGGTCGACGCATTTCTTGCCGCGGCGCGCAACGGGGACTTCGAAGGGCTCGTACGGCTGCTCGATCCGAAGGTGACCTGGCGCACCTACCACCCGCAGGGCGTGATGACCACGGTCGGGGCGGCCGAGGTGGCCGGTCCGATCCTGCGCGGCATCCGGTCGATGACCTCGGCGCTGGCGGTCCTGGTCAACGGCGAGCCCGGGTTCGTGGCCTGGGGTGCGAAAGGCAAGGTGCTCGGCGTGGTGGGGTGCACCGTGGTCGACGGCCGGATCGTCGAGCTCCTTACCGTGAGCGACCGCAAGCTCCTCGACACTATGGGGCTGCCCGCGCGACCCGAGTAGCGCACGTCTGTCGCATGGGGTTGTTACGTCTTGGCGGGGTGCTTCGTCGTAGTGGTGCAAGTATCCGAAGACGAAGGAGATTGAGATGGAAACCCGGATCAACCCCATGGTCAACGAGGTCGGGTCGAAGTGGACCAAGTACATCATCTCGTCGAACAAGGTCATCACCGACTCGGCACTGCCGAAGGCGGTGCAGGAGCTGGTGAAGATCCGCGCCAGCCAGATCAACGGCTGCGGCGGCTGCCTTGACATGCACACCAAGGACGCCGCAGCCGCTGGCGAGAGCATGGTGCGGATCAACCTGGTCGGGGCATGGCGGGAGACGACCGTCTACACCGAGGCGGAGCGGGCGGCGCTGGAACTCACTGATCAGGGCACCCGCCTCGCCGACTCCAGTGGCATCACCGATGAGGCGTGGGCGAATGCGGCGAAGCACTTCGACGAGGATCAGCTGATGGCTCTGGTGGCACTGATCTGCACGATCAACGCCTTCAACCGGCTGAACGTGATCACCCGGACGCCCGGCGGCGACTACCAGCCCGGACAGTTCGGCTGACGCGGACATTCCCCCTCAGGCTCTCAGGCGGACCCGGGACCCCGGGTCCGCCCCGCGGCCGCCACCCCCAGACACTCTGCCAAAGAGAAGACTCATGAACATCGCACTGTGGATCATCACCGGCCTGCTGACCGCCCTCTACCTGTTCTCCGGCTTCGGGAAGCTGTTCGTGCCACGGGAGAAGATGGCCCAGATGGCCAACGCCGCGCGCTGGGTCCTCGACTTCAAGCCCGGCACCCTTAAGGCCATCGGAGCGCTCGAGGTCCTCGGTGCCGTGGGCCTGATCCTGCCCGCCTTGCTCGGCATCGCGCCGGTACTGGTACCGCTGGCGGCTAGCGGCCTGACGCTGCTCATGACCGGCGCCGTGATCATGCGGATCCGCCGTGGCGAGACCAAAGCCGCGCTGGTGGACGGGAGCTACCTTGCCCTGGCCGCCTTCGTGGCGATCGGCCGCTTCGCACTGGAACCCTTCACCGGCTGACCGGCCCGTCACCCGGGCGGGATGCGGGCCGCGATCCACTCCTGCGGGTGGGCGCACTCGCCGAAGGGCAGCGACAGGGCAGGGCGTGCTCGATGAGCTTCTGTGCGCCCTGGTCGGCGACATGACCGGGCGGCTGCGGTGAAGGTAGCCAGGGATGACCACGACGCAGCGCTGCTGGCTGAAGAGCGCGCCGTCGAACGGCTGACGCGACTCAGTCGATCCCTTCCGAAAAGGGTCAACGCGCCCGAGATCGCCAAATGCCCACGGGAGCGTCTGGCTCCTCGCACCAAGGTGTGAGGAGCCAGTCAACATGCCTTACATGCCTGAAAAAGATCATCTCACTCTGACCTGCGCGAAGAGTCCAAGAACCCAGATAACGATGGGCTGCGCACTCATTCCCGCTTTCACGAAGGTTCTCCCATGAGCGAAGACACGACGACGGCGCGGATGCGCGCGATCATTCAGGAGTCCGCGGGCGGCCCCGAGGTGCTGACGCTGGCCGAGGTTGACCGTCCTGAGCCGATGCCGACGGAGGTCCTGGTACAGGTGCACGCGGCCGGCGGGGTCGGCCACCTGGCCGTGCAGCTCGCCAAGCATCTCGGCGCGTACGTGATCGGTACCGCTCGTGGGTCCAAGCACGCCTTCGTACATGCGCTGGGCGCCGACGAGGTGATCGACTACACCGAGGAGGACTTCGCCGAGACGGTCCGCGACGTTGACCTGGTCATCGACAGCATCGGTGGCGACTACGGGGCGCGTTCCCTGCAGACGTTGCGGAACGGCGGCACTCTTGCCCAGCTCAACCCGGAGCCTGACGAGGAACTCCTTCGCCAGGCCGGGGAGCGCGGCATCTGGGCGGGCTTCGTCCTCGTCGAGCCGGACAACGCCGCGATGGCGACGATCGCCGAGCTGGTCGAGGCGGGACGGCTGGGCGTCGAGGTCGACACCGTCCTGCCGTTCGAGCAGGCGGCCAAGGCACATGAGCTCGGCGAGACCAACCGAGCCACCGGAAAGATCGTACTCACTGTCGCCGGATGACCGGCCGCGAATACCGCCCACTGGTTGCCGGCTTCGAGCTCAGAATGGGATGCGGGTGTCACGTTTGCCCCGCTGACCCTCAATCAGTTTCCTGGTCCCCATCGCCGCCCCCAGCGTCTGATGACGGCCATGCTTACGTACGTGATAATTGCTTATTATCACGTACGTGAGCGATCATGGCGGCGCGGCGACCAGGACAACCCGTCGCCGGGGCGGTACGCGACTCCGGCACGTTATCCGGTACATCGTTCGGACGGGCGCGGCGACTGCCGCCCGGCGGCCTGCATGAGCGCCGCGCCGAAGGTCACCGCCCTTCGCGGTGGAGGCGTCAGCCTCGCCGCGGCCGCCGACGCCTTCCTCGCCACCCCGCGCACCGCCAACCCCAACACCCACCGCGCCTACGCCTCGGCCATCGATCGCGTCATCGCCCTGCTTGGCCGCGACCGGCCGCTCGCCGACGTCACCGACGCCGAGATCGGCACCGCGCTCACTGAGCTATGGGGCCGATGCGCGCCGGCGACCTGGAACCGCAACCGCGCCGCCGTCGCCTCCTGGCTGCTCTGGTGCCAGACCAAGAAGCACTGGGCCGCCCCATCGGTCCAAGCCGACGCCGAGCGCCGCAAGGAAAGCGCCGACGAGACCCGCGCGGTCGCCAAGGCCTACCATCCACCGGCTGCTGTCCCGCCGCGACATCCCGCTGCGGGAGAAGACACTGTGGCGGATGCTCTATGAAACGGCGGCCAGGGCCGCGGAGATCCTGGCGCTGAACGTTGAGGACCTCGACCTGGAGCACCGGCGCGCGCCCGTCCGCTCCAAGGGCGGCGCCGTTGAGTGGGTGTACTGGGACAGCGGCACCGCCCACCTGTTGCCCCGGTTACTCCGGTTCCCGGGTGGCAGCACGCGCACGCACGGTCCGGTGTTCCTGTCCGCACGGCGCCCGGCCCCGCTCGCCGCCCGGCCGCCGTCGACATCTGCCCGCACACCGGCCGCGCCCGCCTCGGCTACGACCGCGCCCGCGTCCTGCTGGAGAAGTACGCCGATCTCGACCTGCACCAGCTGCGCCACAGCGCCGCCACCCACCTCGGCGAGGCCGAGGTGCCGCTGCAGCTCATCATGGGCAAGACTCGGCACAAGAAACCCCCGCACCGCCATGCGCTACGTCAAACCCGGAGCTGAGGCCATCGCCGCCGTCACAGAGCACCTTTCTCCACCCCGGCGCCGACACTGATCCGTGCTGTTCCGAGCTGTTGCCTGGACACCTCGTAGCGCCGAAATTCGGGGGCGACCCTTCGGACGCCCAATCCGGAACGGAATGTCACGCCAAGCCGCTTCCGCCCGGCCCACTAACGCGAGTTTTCGTTCGCATGCTGCTCAACCGCCGTTACCAGGCGACCGGCAGTTCGTGCACACCGTAGGCGGACATGTCGTGCCGGAACTTCACCTCCTCCAGCGGCACGGCCAGATGCAGCCCCGGCAGCCTGCGCAGCAACGCGGGCAGTGCGACCTGCAGTTCCACCCGCGCCAGGTTCTGACCGAGGCACTGGTGGATGCCATAGCCGAAGGCCAGATGCCCGCGGGTGTTGCGGCCGAGGTCCACGGTGTCGGGCTGGTCGAGGAACGCCGTGTCCCGGTTGGCGGCGGGCAGGTTGACGGTCACCGCTTCGCCGGCCCGGACGAGCTGCCCGCCGATGGTGAGGTCCTCGGTGGCCACCCGTACGATCATGTCCTGGGCGATGGACAGATAGCGCAGCAGTTCCTCGACGGCGTTCGCCACCACGGCCGGGTCGTCGGTGTCGCGGATCCGGGCGGCCTGATCCGGATTCTGCAGCAGCGCCAGCGTGCCCAAGCCGATCATGTTGGCTGTGGTCTCGTGCCCGGCGAACAGCAGGATCATGCCGTTCATGGCGGCTTCTTCGCGGCTGAGCTCGCCCTTGGCGACCCGCTCGGTGAGCAGGCGGCTGATGAGGTCGTCTCCGGGCTGGCGTTCCTTGCGCTCCACCAGAGCGAGCAGGTAGCCGAACAGCGCCCCGCTTGCCTGCGCCTTGTCCTGCGGTGAGGCGTCCGCATGGTTCATGGTGGCGCTGTGCTGCTGGAAGAACTCGTGGTCGTCGTACGGCACGCCAAGCAGGAGCGAGATCACCAAAGACGGGATGGGCAGCGCGTATTCGCGGACCAGATCCGCCGGCTGCCCCTTGCTGATCATCTCGTCGAGGAATCGCCCGGCCATCTCGTGGATCTCCGGACGCATCGCCTCCACGCGCTTGACCGTGAAGTCGGCGGTGAGCATGCGGCGCAGCCGGGCATGGTCGGGGTCGTCCATCCGCGGGAACGCCGGGACCTGCGTGTGCGGGAGCACGGACGGGTAGCGCTGGGCGTCGGCGCTGAGCCGCGGGTCGCTCAAGACCGCGCGGACGTCCTCGTACCGGGTCACCACCCAGGCGGTGTGGCCGTTCCACATCCGTACCTGCTGCAGGCCGTCGGCCTGGCGCCAGTCGGCGTATTCGGCGGGCGGGTCCAGGGGGCAGCGCTGGGACCGCATGCCGGGGAAGACGGGAAGGCCGGCGTTGTCGTTGGAGTCGGTCGTGATGCTCATGGAAAGCTCCTGAAGATGTCGGGTGCGGGTCGGCGACGCCACGGTGCGAGTTACGCGGCTGTCGTGTCGGCGATGGCGGTGGCCCATGGGGTTCGGGCCGCGATGAGGGCGCGCCAGGTGCGCAGGATTTTGGGTGACATGCCGGCGGCGAGCACCCCGGCCACCCGGTCTCCGGTGCGGTAGGCGATCAGGAGACGCCGTTGCGAGACGTCGCTGTCCAGGACGAGTGCTTCGTCGTGGTCGCGCAGGTGACCGTAGGCCTGGATTTTCCGGCCGTACTGGTCGGACCAGAAGTACGGCACCGGGGCGAACGGCCGCCGCGTCTGCGGGTGGAGCATGTTGTGGGCGACGGCCAGGCCCTGCTCGGCCGCATGGGTGCGGTGCTCGACGCGCATCGCCGTGCCGAACAGCGGGTTGTGCCAGCGGGCCACATCGCCGACCCCGTACACGCCGGGGGCGGCGCTGAACATGTCACACACCAGCCCGTCGCCCAGGGTCAGCCCGCTGCCGTCCAGCCATGCGGTGTTCGGCACCGAGCCGATGGCCACCAGCACGTCGTCCGCCGGCAGGACCGTCTCATCGGCCAGCCGCACCCCTGTGACCGCCCCGCCTGCGCTGACGATCTCGGCGACGGCGGCGTGCGTGCGCAGCTCGACGCCGTGGCCGCGGTGGATCTCGGCCAGCACGTGGCCGGCCTGCTCGCCGATGGTCTGCGCCAGCGGAAGCGGACCTGCCTCCAGCAGTGTCACCTTCACACCCAGCCCGCTCGCGACGGCGGCCACTTCGGCGCCCACGAACCCGGCGCCGACGATCACCAGTCGCCGCCCGGGAAGCAGCCGCGCCTTCAGCGATACGGCGTCGTCCAGGGTGCGCAGCGTGTGCACTCCCGGCACGACCTCGCTGCCCGGCAGGTGACGGGGACGCACGCCGGTCGCGATGACCAGAGCGTCGTAGGGCACCTCGGCGCCATCGGCCAGCGCCACGCTCCTGCCGCTCAGGTCCAGCCCGATCGCGGGCACGCCCAGACGCAGGTCCAGGCCCAGCGCGTCCATCTCCGCCTTGCCGCGCAGGACGAGCCGCTCCGGCTCCCACTCCCCGGTCAGGACCTGTTTCGACAGCGGCGGACGATCGTAGGGGAGATGCGGCTCCTCACCGACGAGCGTGATCACACCCCCGTACCCGGCCCGGCGCAGCGCCTCCGCGGTGGTCAGCCCGCCTGCCGAAGCACCGACGATCACGATCCGGTTCACGACTCGGCCAGATGGATGGCGGCGGCCGGGCAGACCGCGGCCGACTCGCGGACGGCGTCGTGCAGCTGTGGCGGGGGCGTCTCCTCCAGCAGCACCACGATGCCGTCCTCCTCACGCTGGTCGAACACCTCGGGCGCGATCAGCACGCACTGCCCGGCAGCCACACATTTGTCGGCCTCGACGGTCACCTTCATCTGGCCCTCCTCCCTCCGAGCACATCGGCGATGGCCCGGAAATCCGCATGCGGCGCCCGCACCAGGCCGGTCCGGCACGCCGAGACGACATCCCGAAATCGGGAGTCAACTCTCACATGACGCCGTCACGATAGCATGCGAATTGAGAGTTGTATCTCGGTTGCTATCCTGAGGTGGTGACCACCGAGGCCCCCAAACCGTTGCGCGCCGACGCGGCACGCAACTTCGACAAGATCGTGCGAGCCGCGCGAGAGATCTACGCCGAACGCGGCCCCGAGGCGCAACTCGACGAGATCGCCCGCCACGCCGGCGTCGGCAATGCGACGCTCTACCGCCATTTCCCCGACAAGACGGTCCTGGTCCGCGCAGCCCTCGACCAAGCCTTCGCCGAAGAGATCGCCCCCGCCATCGAGCAGGCACTGAGCGATGACGATCCCAGGCGCGGCCTGGTCACCGTGCTCGAGGCGACGCTGTCCATGGCGGCCCGCGAACACAACACCCTGGCCGCCGCCAGGAACGCCGGCGCCATGACCGCCGAAGCCGGCACGCGCTCCCTCGAGTCGCTGACCCTGCTGGCCCGCCGCGCACAGCAGGCCGGCCTCATCCGCGCTGACCTCGTGCCCGACGACCTGCCCCGCATCGTGGTCATGCTCCTGGGACTGCTGTGGACCATGGACCCCCAAAGCGACGGCTGGCGGCGCTATCTCTCACTCATCCTCGACGCCCTGGCTCCCGACGCAGCCACCCCTTTGCCGGCCGCGGTGCCGCTGCAGCAGCCGGACAACTGGCTCCTGTGACAGCGTGATCACCTCATTGGCGAGGTCGAACAAAGGATTGGCAAGCCATTGCGCCTGCAGTCCATCCCGGAGCGCGATCGGGTGGCGTCCGGATCGAGGAGTACCACCGAGCGTGTCGTACAGTCGGTGCGTGAATGTGTCGGAAGCGATCCGGGTGCGGTAGATGTTCGTCTTCGCGCTCCCGCACCGCGGCCGGCTCACGTGGCCGCTCCGCGCGGTCCGGCTCGCCGGGCTGGTGGTCCTCCTGGTCACCATCATGCGGGCGGATCCCGGCCTGATCGACCGCCGTCCCGTCGTGACGGCCGGACTGCTCGCGGCGGCGAGCGCGGGATGGCTGCTCTGGCTGGCCTCGGACTGGCTCGGCCGCCGTTCGCTGGTCGTGGCGCTGCTGCTGATGGGTGTCGCGGGGGCCGCGCTGACGGGTGCGGGCGCGGGCGTGGCCGTCGCGTTCCCCGCCGTGGCGCTCATCGACGCCGGAGCCAGGCTGCCGCCGCGCCAGGTCCTGCCGATCACGTTCGCGACCGTCGCGGCCGCGGTCTCGCTGAAGCCCTCCCCGCCCTGGCCGTACCTGGTCGCGCACGTCTCGGTGCTGGTGGCGTGCGTGTTGCTCGGGACGTTCAGGAAGCAGGTGCTGCAGCGCGCGGAGCAGGCAGAGCTGCTCCTGGGCAACGTCGAACGGGCGGCGCAGGAGCAGGCCAGGGCGGCGGCGCTGGCCGAGCGTTCGCGGATCGCCAGGGAGATTCACGACATCCAGGCGCACGCGCTGTCGGCGCTCTCGGTGCAGCTCAAGGTGGTGGACGCGCTGGTGGAGGAGGGGGCGGAGGCCGAGCGGATCAGAGTCTTCCTCCGGCGGGCGCAGGAACTGGCCGACGAGGGGCTGGTGGAGACCAGGCGCGCCATTCTCGCGCTGCGGGACGAGGCGCTGCCGCTGGAGGAGCTGCTGACCGGCCTGGCCACGGCCTACGCCGACCGTGCCGGCAAGCCCGCGGAGCTGGAGATGGAGGCGGCACCCGCGGAGCTGTCCGCCGACGTCACCCTGACGCTGTATCGGGGTGTGCAGGAGGCGCTCACGAACGCACGCAAGCACGCGCCGGGAAGCCCCGTGCGCATACGCCTCGCTTGCGGCACACACGCCACGCTGAGCGTTGTCAGCCAGGGCCCTGCCGCGCCGGCCGGCCCCGGCTTCGGGCTGCGCGGGCTCAGGGAACGCGGCCGTGGCGGCGCACCGTCCCGACGTGGTGCTGATGGACCTGCGCATGCCCGAACTCGACGGCGTCGAGGCCATCCGGTGGATCGGCCGTGAACACCCGCGGACCGGCGTGGTCGTGCTCACCACCTACTCCGATCAGCGGGAGATCGCGGCGGCGTTGCGCGCGGGCGCGCTCAGCTACCTGACCAAGGACGCCTCACGCGAGGACATCTACCAGGCGGTGGCCGCCGCCGCTGAGGGACGCAGCCTACTCACCAAGCGGGTCCGCGAGTCGCTCTTCGACGCCGCGCCGTCCCCCGAGCCTCCGGACGGGTTGACGAACCGCGAGCTGGAAGTGCTCAAGCTGGTCGCGGCGGGGCTGTCCAACCGGGAGATCGTGGAGCGGCTGCGCGTGAGCGAGGCCACGGTGAAAACGCACATCAACCGTATCTTCGCGAAGATCGGGGCGCGGGACCGCGCGCAGGCCGTCCGTTACGCCTACCGGCGGGGGATCGCCTCCGACTCTCAACCCACGGGTTGACGCGAACCAACCTCTGGCTTGACGATCGGCCCCGGCCCTGCGAATACCGTCGTCTGCCATGAGCGATGTGAGCGTTTTCCTCCTCAACCTGATCATCTTTGCGATCGCCATCGAAAGCGACATCGGCCGGCGGAAGGTGGGGCTGTTCCGGCTCCTGCGCCCTGTGGCAGGGGCGGCGGCGCTGGTTCCGATCTTCTTTGACGGCTTCGCGCTGTCGGGCACCGGGCTGCTGCTCGAAGCCGCGGCCACCGTGCTCGGCCTGGCGATGGGACTGGCCGCGGTCTCGTTCATGCGGTTCGAGTACGTGCCGGACAAGCGGGCCGTGTACTCCAGGGCCGGGCTTGCCTACGTGACCGCCTGGGTCGCCATCACCCTGACGAAGGTTGCCTTCTCGTACGGCGCGACGCACGTGTTCGGTCCAGAACTGGGCCGCTGGATGGCGGCGCACGACGTGGGAGCGAACGCGCTGAAGGCGGCGATCATCCTGCTCAACGTGTCGACGATGCTGGCCAGGGTCGGCGGCATCCACGTCGGGGCAAGGGTGACGGCCGCGCCGCGACCGGCTCCCGTTCCGGCCAGCGGGCCCGGCTCTTAGCACGTGAGATCCGGGCAGCTCAACGCCAGCACCAGGCGGTCGTTCCCGTACACGCGGTCATAGTCCCCGCGGAACTCGTTGACCAGCCACAGCTCTCCGCTCGCGGGCCAGTACGCGACATTCTGCGCGTTGCCGGGTGCGGTCGTCAGGTAGTGGACGTCGAGCGTGGCGCGGTCGGCGGAGACCGTGACGCGGTGCAGGCAGGACTTGCGGTAGTCGCCGTAGATGTTCGCCGTGCCGCCCCGCATGTAGCTGACGGGAGGCGCGCCGTCGGGACACAACCCGACGACGATGCCGTTGCCGCCGGTGAACACGCCGCCCTGGAGTTTCCACACCGGGCTGGTCCACCCCTCGGTGGGGTGAACCAAACCGTCGGAGCCCGTCTTGAGCAGGGCGGTGGACGCGTCGAGGGGCCAGCGGAGGATCTTCGCGCCGGAGCCGCCCCTCCGGTACAGCGGCGGCCCGCCACCGTCGGTGATGCGCTCGCCCGGCTCGCGGCTGAACACGCCGAAGAGGCGAGCATGCTGACCTGGCCACCCACGCCATGCGCCTGCCGTCAGGTCGCCACCTGATGCGCGCCTCCACCGGCCAGAACACGCCGCTGCGCGCCTGCCGTCGCGCCGCCCTGCATCGGCAGGACACCGACCTGGTCGTCGGCGCCGGCCAATCGATCGAAGACGCTGTCGTCCTGGCCGCCGCCCTCGCCGGCAACGCTTTCCGTACCCGCGGCGCTGAACGCCTACGATGCCCAGCGCTGCCCCCGCACGCGGCGATCAGCTCCTCCGGCTCCCACTCCCGACGCACCCGAACCCACCCTTCACCCGACCGCCTCCGAAACGATCACGAACCGCAATCATGATCTCTCACCCCGCTACCTGGGCGGCTGGGGACATGTTCGGGAGCGGAGGGCCGAGCCGTGCCGCGGCCGGATCGCGGGCGAGCAGGCGCAGCGCGGTGCGGGCCAAGCCCGGATGCTCACCGGGCCCGGCGGCCGGGGCGGCGGTGCGGAACGGCTCGTCCAAGCAGATGGCGGCACGGTAGGCGGCCAGTGTCGACACGGTCTTCTCCTTGAGTGCTTGGCCGGTCGCCGCGTGCATTCCACGAACGAGGCAGCGGGGTCCTGCCGGACCGTTCTGATCGGTTGGTGCCAGGCGCCCTGGCACCAACCGATCAGCTCAGGTGGTTGCAAGGGTTCCGGTGTGGAGTTCGGCGGTACGTCCACGGCCGGTGTCGTAGGTCCAGAACGCGTGGACGGTGTGGGTGTTGAGGTTCATGAGGTGCGTGACCGTCATGCCGGGCTGTTCCACCCAGCCGAGGATGAAGATGCCGGGCGAGACTTCGGCTGTGTGCAGGACGACGGTTTCCTGGGAGCCCTTGCCGGGGCCTTCCAGCGTCTCGTAGTGCAGGCCGGTGCCGTCGGAGGTGTAGGTGTTGCGGAACACCGCTCCGTTGTCGATGCGGAAGACGAAGGTGTGTCCGGCGTAGGTGCGCGTGTTCATCAGAACAGTCCGTTGCCGTGCGGGAGGCTGTAGGGAATGGGGACGATGATGTCCCAGTGTTCGACGATCTTGCCGTCGGCGACGCGGAACAGGTCCCAGTAGGCGGCGGGGACGCCGAACTCGCCCTCGGACTGCAGCAGCACGAAGTCGCCCTCGGCGACGACCTTGTGGATCTTCTTGTACACAAGATTCTTGCCCTGCTCCGCCCAGTTGGCGGCGGCCGCGCCGAAGCCGTCCAGGCCGTCGGCGGCCTCCGGGTTGTGCTGGTGGTAGGCCTGGGTGGAGATGTAGTCGGTCAGCGCCGAGTAATCGGCGCCCTTGAGGACCTTCTCGGCGAACTCGGAAACGAGGCCGCGGTTGGCCGCGGTCTCATCCAGGTTGGTTGGCGCGGTCGGGCCGTCGGTCTGGGTGCGTCCGCTGACGGTCGCCCGCGCCAGCGGGGTCAGGGCGTCCCAGTGCTCGGCGAGCTTGCCGTTCTCGACGCGGAACAGGTCGAAGGCGACCAGCGGGTCCGGGCCGAAGCCGTGGTAGATGCCGTGCAGGGCGACCAGGTCGCCGTCGGCGATCACGCGTACGCCCTCGTAGCGGAAGTCGTCGCCGAGCGAGGCGACCAGGGCGCGCAGCGCCTCGGGCCCGTCGGCGGCCAGCGAGCTGTGCTGGCGGTAGCCGGGCGCGACCCAGCGATCCACCGCGGAGGGGTCCTTCTCCCCGAACAGCTCAGCGGCGGCCTGCAGAACAGTGTCCTTCGCGTTCATGGTGTACTCCGCTCCGTTCGTCCGACGTTGTCGGATCCTGGTCCTCTCATCGCGCCCGGCATGGTCATTCAGGCCACCATGCCGCGCTTGCGATAATGGGAACAGCGATCAGCCTGGTGAATAAGGGATCCACGATGGTCAATCGGCGACAAGTTGGTGTGCCTCAGTTCGGGTACCGGCCAGTTGACGGCCGCTCGGTCGGGATCGAGGTCGTCACCATGGCCGACATCAGAGGCCGGATCCCCGCCCACACCCTGGCCTCACCGCACCGCGCCGACTTCCACATCCTCATCCTGATCACCACGGGCGAAGGCCGACACGAGATCGACTTCGCTTCCCACCCCTGCCGGCCTGGCACCCTGCTGTGGGTACGGCCGGGACAGGCCCACCGCTTCCACCACCCCGGCAGCCTCGACGGCAAGGTGGTCCTGTTCACCGCCGACTTCCCACCCGATCTCGGCAGCGCAGGGCCGCGGCTCACCGGCTGGCTCGCCACTCCCCGCTGGACCCCGGCCGGACCCGACCTCACCGCCATCTCCACCACGATCGACCAGATCGCCGCTGAACGCGCCGCGTCCGTCCACGCGATGCCCGTCGCCCTGCTCCGCCACCTGCTGGCCGTCCTGCTCCTGCGGATCGATCGGCTGCCTACCGAGGACGACCGCCGCGTCGACTCCGCCACCGCCGAACTCTTCGACCGGTTCCAGGCCGAGCTCGAACGCTCCTATGCCCTCACCCGCTCCGCCGAGCACTACGCCGCCCGCCTGGGCTACACCGTCAAACACCTCACGCGCGCGTGCGTCGCCGCCGCCGGCCACCCTGCCAAACACCTCATCGACGCCCGCGTCGTCCTGGAGGCCAAACGCCTGCTCGCCTACACCGAGGTCCCCGTCGCCGACATCGGCCGCCGCCTCGGCTTCGCCGACCCCACCAACTTCGGCAAGTTTTTCGCCCGCCACGCCCACACCACGCCCGGCGCCTTCCGCCGAACACAGAAGGCATCGGGCTGAAGCAGCCGATCGCCGAACAGCCGCGACCCGCAAGTGCGAGGTCTTTGAGCGATTTACCCGCTTCGATGCGCCTTCGAGCGGAGTTTCGCCCCGAACGCAGGGGTGTCCTCGCCCTCCGGCTGCTGCATCCAGACCTCCGCCCGCGACCGCGATCGACACGGCCGCAGAAAACCTGTTCCGTCCGGCCCGGTTCTGATCCATTATCAAGTCGATGGCAACACGCTGCGTCATCGTATCGTCACCCAGAGAAAGGGTCGCTGATGAACAAGCTCACTGTGCGCGCCTGGAGTGGCCGCTGGGCCGTCGTCGCCGCCGTCGTGGTGGCGCTCGCCGGGCCGCAGGCGGCTTCACCCGCTCACAGCGTCTCCGCGGCCACCGGCGCGATCAGTGCTCAGGCCAGGAAGGCCTGCCCGGCGGACCACCTGTGCGTCTGGGAGCGCCTGATATCGGGGTGGCTCGACCGTCGCGGCAGCGACTACCTCTACCGGGACCCGTTCTCCAGCCCGCAGCTCAACAACTTCGCCGACCGCAAGCTCTACAACGTCACCGGCGCGAAGAACAACACCCGCTTCGACGTCAAGCTGTTCACCGGTCCGAACGGCACCGGCGACTCGCGCTGCCTCAGCCCTGGCCGGGCGCACGCCGTTCACGACTCGCAAATCACCAATACCTGGCAGTCGGTCATCATCTACACCGACGACCGCGCCTGCGACTAGTGATCCCCTGACTCCCGGCGCGGCGACCCCCCTTGCGCCGCGCCGGGACCCCTCCGGTGAGAAGGGGGGCGCGGTCAGGCGTGCCAGTCGGTGACCCCGCCCGGCACCGGCGCGCCCGGGTCGTACGGGGTGCGGGTGAAGATGAACGTGTTGAGGTCCAGGTGGCCGGGCGCCACCCGCAGCGTCTCCCCGGCGTAGTAGCCGTCCAGCCCCAGCCACGTCCCGTCGGGCTGGGGCACGAACCGCGAGGCCCGTCCGCTGCCGCCGACCGGCTCCAGCGACAGCCCGCGATCGGGCAGCAGCCGCAGCATGTACGGCTTGGGCCCCCAATGCCACAGCCCGGTCAGCGCCAGCAGTTCGGGATCGGCCGCGACCGGCTGCCACTCCTCGGGCAGGCGCGGCTCGTACTGCTGCAGGATGTCCAGCAGGTCGGTCAGCAGCGTGCCGGTCATCCCGGTGGTGGTGTTGGCCATGAACAGCACTCCCACCCCGTCGGCGGGGTCGGCCCACACGGTGGCCAGGAACCCCGGCATCGACCCGGTGTGGCCGGCCAGGCGCCGCCCCGAGAGGCGGGCCAGCTGCAGGCCGAGCCCGAAGCCGCCGGTCCAGGCGTCCCCGTCGTCCACGCCGACCGGCTCGCGCATCTCGGCGACGGTGTCGGGGCTCAGCACGTCGCCGGTGTCGCCGCCGACGAACGCCGCCCACCGCGCCAGGTCGTGCGGCGTGGACCACAGCTGCCCGGCCGGTCCCATCGCGTCGGCGTCGTGCTCGGGCTCGGCCAGCACGACGTCGGCGTACGGGTGGACGGCGTAGCCGGTGGCGTGCGGGGCGCGCGGCCGGGCGGTGGTGTCGTTCATGCCGAGCGGGTCGAGCACCTCGGCCTGCAACGCCTTGAGCCAGGTGGTGCCGCGTGCGCGGGCGACGAGCTCGCCGAGCAGGGCGAAGCCGACGTTGGAGTAGTGGAAGCGCCGCCCCGGCCGGTGTTTGAGCTCGCCGGGCCCCAGGCGTTCGAGCAGGTCGGTGACGGGGACGCCGGGGGTGCGTTCCCACCAGTCGGTGGGCGGTTCTGCGGTCAGGCCGGCGGTGTGCGACAGCAGCTGGGCGATGGTCAGGTGGCCCAGCGGCGTGCCGGGCAGGTGCTGCTCGAGCGGGTCGGACAGCCGCAGCGCGCCCTCGTCGCGCAGCCGCATGACCACGACGGCGACCATGCTCTTGGTGATCGACCCGATCCGGTACTGGGTGGCGGCGGTCGGCGGCGCGCCGTCCACCCGGCCGCGCCCGCCGAACCATGCCGGCCGCCCGTCGCGCACGATCGCCGCCACCAGCGACGGCACCCTGCATTCGGCCTGCTCGACGGCCAGCCTGCGCAGCAGGGCGCGCGCCGTCGCATCTCCCACCTGGCTCATGGGCGACAAGAGTAGCGCTTGGCTGAGCACCAGCCGCGGGCCGGCGGGTGTGCGGGTGGTGGCCGGCGTACGGGACGACGGCATTGGCACCGGCGGGGAAGCGCTGACGACATTGATCGGCGATCCGATGTGCACGACGTGTCGATGAACGCTGACATTGCGAATACCAGGACACATATTACGTCGTCAATGTTATTGATGTGTGTCCTCGAGCGGCCGGGCGAACCCGAAAGCGGTGCCCGGAAAGGCGTGCCGCCGGCCGTCATTTGGATGCCGCCTGCGGAACGGCACGACGAGCCCCCTATTTCACCTGAGGAGGGGGGCCATTGTGCTTACTTGCGGTGCGCGGCCTCGTACTTCTCGACCACCGAGGACGCGATACGGCCACGCTCGCTGACCGGCAGGCCGTGGGTCTTGGCCCACTGCCGGATCTCGGCGGACTTCTCACGGCTCATGGCGCGCGCGGCGCCACCTGCTCCGCGCCGGCCACGGCCACGCTCGGCACGAACAGGGCGTGCGGCGTTGATGAAGGGAGCAAGTGCCTTCTCAAGCTTGTCGCGGTTCTTGCCCGACAGATCGATCTCGTAGTTGGTGCCGTCGAGAGCGAACTTGGTCGTGCCCGACGCCTCGCTGCCGTCGATGTCGTCGATGAAGATCTCTTGAATCTGCTTAGCCATGCTGACGCTCCAATGCGTTTTTGCCGCCAGGCATCTGTTACATGCTCCAATTTACGCTTCCCATTATGAAGAAACCGGTCAGCAGGTGGTTCGTATCCTTCTCTTTACGGCTTGCAGGGCAAAGCCTTGGCGGAAGAGCGCGCCGCCTGCCGGCGGGTGTTGTCGCTCTTCGGATTTCTCCGGACGGAGCACGGTCTCCGGCGCGGCGTACCGGACGCCCCCTCGCGACCGGGAGCGCCTATTGTCCGGCCATTCCTCTACTCTGACCCGGGAAGCGATCCAGCAGGAGAGGGTGAACGGTGAGCGAAAGTGCGGCTAGTGCCCCCGGTACCGAACTTTCCGCCGTGCTTGAGCGCATCACCTACGCCAACGAGGAGACCGGTTACACGATCGCCCGTGTGGCCACCGAGCGTTCCGGCTCCGAGCTGCTCACCGTGGTCGGCCCGCTGCTGGGCGCGCAGGTCGGCGAGTCGCTGCGGCTGCACGGACGCTGGAGCTCCCACCCTCGTTACGGGCGGCAGTTCGAGGTGTGGTCCTACAGCACGGTGCTGCCGGCCACCGTGCAGGGCATCCGCCGTTACCTGGGCTCCGGCCTGATCAAGGGCATCGGCCCCAAGATGGCCGAGCGGATCGTCGACCACTTCGGCACCGACACGCTCGAGGTAATCGAGCAGGAGCCGCAGCGGCTGGCCGAGGTGCCGGGGCTGGGCCCCAAGCGGACGAAGATGATCGCCGCCGCCTGGGAGGAACAGAAGATCATCAAAGAGGTGATGATCTTCCTGCAGGGTGTCGGCGTGTCCACCTCGATCGCGGTGCGCATCTTCAAGCAGTACGGCGAGTCGTCGGTCTCCGTCGTGAAGAGCCGGCCGTACCAGCTGGCCGACGACGTGTGGGGGATCGGGTTCAAGACCGCCGACACCATCGCCCAGGCGGTCGGCATCCCCCACGACAGCCCCGAACGCGT
Organism: Nonomuraea sp. NPDC049400; assembly: GCF_044466425.1. Taxonomy (NCBI): domain Bacteria; kingdom Bacillati; phylum Actinomycetota; class Actinomycetes; order Streptosporangiales; family Streptosporangiaceae; genus Nonomuraea; species Nonomuraea sp. NPDC049400. Next base: position 60,399 of record NZ_JBITMP010000035.1, on the reverse strand, counting down.
CAAGGCGGGCCTGCGCTACACCCTGTCGCAGGCCGCCGACGACGGCCACTGCTACCTGCCCGCCCCCAACCTCGTCGCCGACGCCGTCAAGATCCTCGATGTGCCCGCCGACCTGGTCGCCGCCTGCCTGGAAGAGCTCGTCGCGAGCGAAGGCGTCGTACGCGAGCCCATCCCGGCGGGTGAGAACGTGGTGCCGGCCGTCTACCTGCCGCCCTTCCACCGCGCCGAGGTCTCGCTCGCCTCCGGCCTGCTGTCGCTGCTGCGTTCCGGGCACGACCGGCTCAAGGCGTTCGCCGATGTCGACTGGGAGCGGGCCGAGAGCTGGCTGCACGGCCAGACCGGCGCCGAGCTGGCCGCCGAGCAGCGCCAGGCCGTCCGCCTGGCGCTGACGGAGAAGGTCGCCGTGCTGACCGGCGGGCCGGGCTGCGGCAAGAGCTTCACCGTGCGCTCCATCGTGCTGCTGGCCCGCGCCAAACGTGCCAAGGTCATCCTGGCCGCGCCCACCGGCCGTGCCGCCAAGCGGCTGGCCGAGCTGACCGGCCACGAGGCGACCACCGTGCACCGGCTGCTGCAGCTGCGGCCCGGCGGCGAGGCCACCTTCGACCGCGACAACCCCCTGGAGGCCGACCTCGTCGTCGTCGACGAGGCCTCCATGCTCGACCTGCTGCTGGCCAACAAGCTCGTCAAGGCCGTCGCCCCGGGCGCGCACCTGCTGTTCGTCGGCGACGTCGACCAGCTGCCCTCGGTCGGGGCGGGGGAGGTGCTCAAGGATCTGCTGGCCGCCGACGACATCCCGCGCGTGCGGCTGACGCAGATCTTCCGCCAGGCCCAGGAGTCCGGCGTCGTCGTCAACGCCCACCGCGTCAACACCGGCCACCACCCGATCCTGCAGGGCATGACGGATTTCTTCCTGTTCCCATGCGAGGAGCCGGAGGAGATCGCCGCCCTGACCGTCGACGTCGTCGCCCGCCGGATCCCGCGCCGCTTCCGCCTCGACCCGCGCCGCGACGTGCAGGTTCTGGCGCCCATGCACCGCGGCGCCGCCGGCGCCGGCGCCCTCAACATCGCCCTCCAGGAGGCCCTCACCCCGGCCCGCGAGGGCATGCCGGAGCGCCGGTACGGGGGCCGCGTCTTCCGCGTCGGCGACAAGGTCACCCAGCTGCGCAACAACTACGACAAGGGCGCCGCCGGGGTGTTCAACGGCACCGTCGGCATCGTCACCGACATCCGGCCCGACGAGCACAAGCTGACCGTCGTCACCGACGAGGACGAGGCCGTCGACTACGCCTTCGACGAGCTCGACGAGCTCGCCCACGCCTACGCGGTCTCCATTCACCGCTCCCAGGGCAGCGAGTACCCCGCGGTGGTGGTCCCGCTGGCCACCAGCGCGTGGATGATGCTGCAGCGCAACCTCCTCTACACCGCCATCACGCGGGCCAAGAAGCTCGTCGTCATCGTCGGCTCGCGCCGGGCTCTGGCGCAGGCCGTACGCACCAAGGGGGCCGGGCGGCGGCACACCGGCCTGACCCACCGCCTCTGACCAGAACCTTATTCGGTCACAAGTAATTGAAATGTGACCGAACTTCCCCAAATGGTTTCTCGTCTTACATGCAGGAGCATTAAGGTTTTTGGGGTGCGTTTGGTGCCGTAGGGGGAAAGGACAGTGTTGAACGTTACGCCCGCTTGGAGGAAGCCCGCCACCGCAGTCGCGCTGCTCACGGCGGCCACGCTGACGGCTTCGTGCTCATCGGGCGGTGGCGGCACCGTCGCCGACGGGGGATCAGGCGGTGCGCCCGAGGCCACCACGAGCGCCACCCCCCAGGCGCCGACCGTCAAGATCAGCCCCGCGGAGGGCAGTTCCAAGGTCAGCCCGGAGAAGAAGGTCGTCGTCACCTCCGACGGCGGCGCCCTGGAGAGCGTGACCGTCGAGGCCGACGGCGAGGAGATCGAGGGCGCCTTCAACACCGACAAGACCAAGTGGGTCTCCAAGACGGCGCTGAAGCCCTCCACCGGCTACACCGTCTCGGCCAAGGCCGGCGCCACCACCGCCACCAGCACGTTCACCACCGTCAAGCCCGAACGCGCGCTGCGGATCGCCGACGTCACTCCCAACGCCAAGGGCGAGACGGTCGGCGTCGGCGCCCCCATCATCGTCACCTTCAACCAGCCCGTCACCAGCAAGGCCACCATCGAGCGGGCCCTGGAGGTCGAGGCCGAGAAGCCGGTCGCGGGCGCGTGGCGCTGGATCAACGACACCGTCGCCATCTACCGCACCGCCAAGTACTGGCCCGCCCACCAGAAGGTGAAGTTCAACGCCCGCATCACCGGCATCAAGGGCGGCAAGGGCCTGTACGGGGTCAAGGACTACTCGGCCACGCTCAAGATCGGCGCCAAGCAGATCAGCAAGGTCGACGTCAAGAAGCACATGATGTACGTCTACAAAGACGGCAAACGCGTACAAACCATGCGCATCAGTGCGGGAATGGCCACCACCCGCGAATACACCACGACGTCCGGCGTGCACCTGACCATGGAACGCGGCAACCCCGTCCGCATGATCTCGCCCGGCCGCAAGAAGGGCGACCCCGGCTACTACGACGTCATGATCAACCACGCCGTCCGCATCTCCAACTCCGGCGAGTACGTCCACGCCAAGGACAACGTGTGGGCCCAAGGCGTGCGCAACGTCAGCCACGGCTGCATCAACTCCCGCCCCGACCAGGCCAAATGGTTCTACGACAACTTCCAGCGCGGCGACGTCGTCGACATCATCGGCACCAACCGCGAGCTGGAGTGGAACAACGGCTGGGGCTTCTGGCAGATGTCGTTCTCCCAGTGGAAGAAGGGTAGCGCCCTGAAGAACAGCAAGGCATGATGCACATCCGCCAAGGCCGCGACGGCGACGTCCCCATCGTTTTGGGCATGTTCGACAGCGCCGTCGCCTGGCTCACCGCCCAGGGACGCACCGGCCAATGGGGCAGCAGCCCCTTCACCGGCAACGAACGGCGCACCCGCCAGGTCACCGGCTGGCTCGAGCTCGGCGACATGCGCATCGCCGAACTCGACGGCCATCCCGCTGGCTGCATCGTCGTCGGCGCCGCCCACGACTACGTCGCCCCCGCCACCGAACCCGAGCTGTACGTCCAGGCCCTGGTCACCGACCGCCGCTACGCCGGCCACGGCGTCGGCCGTACCCTGCTGGACTGGGCGCACGACGAAGCCGGCCGGCGCGGCGTCGCCCTTCTGCGGGTCGACTGCTACGCGGGCGGCGACGGCCGGCTGGTCTCCTTCTACGAAAGCTGCGGCTTCACCCGCAGCGCGCCGTTCACCGTGGGGGAGTGGCCCGGCATGCTCCTGCACCGCCGCCTCTGAATCAGGGCGGGGACGGCAGCAGCCGCCTGCCTGCCCTCCAGGGCGCGCTCGCGACTGCGGCCGCCCTTCATCCCCCGACAACGGCGCAACCGGCACGGTGACCGCCACTCCGGACGGGCCGTGGCAGCCCCTGAATAGCCATTGGGCCCATACGTCGTTTCGACATAACTCGATTCGATGTGGCAGGGTGGTGGCGTGCTCGAAGTCGCGATACTCGGCTTCCTGGCCGATGGCCCGCTGCACGGCTACGAACTGCGCCGCCGTGTTGCCCAGCTGTCCGGCTACACCCGGCCGGTCAGCGACGGCAGCCTTTACCCGGCCATCAACCGCATGCTCAAACGTGGCCTGCTCGACCGCCGCGTCGAACCCGGATCCGCGGCCGTACAGCGCCACGTCCTGAGCCTGACCGACGCCGGCCGCGCCGAGCTGCTCCAGCGCCTGCGCAAGCCCGCGGACCACGAGATCACCGACGCCGGCCGCTTCTTCACCATCCTGGCCTTCCTCTCCCTGCTCCCCGACCTGGCCGACCAGCACGCCGTGCTGCGCCGGCGCCTGGAGTTCCTGGAGGAGCCGGCGAGCTTCTTCTACCAGGGAGAGCGCCCTCTGCGCGCCCAGGAGATCGCCGACCCTTACCGGCGCGGCATGCTGCGGATCGCCCGAGCCACCAGCCACGCCGAACGCGCCTGGCTCCACGAGGTCCTCGCCACCGAAGCGGACGGCGCTGGCGGACAGGCACCTCCGGCGCGCAAGCCCGGGGCTGAGGAACAGCGGTACAGCCGTTATCGGTGAGATTGATCTTGGTAGTCGTGGCGGCGGTCAAGGGTGACGTCGACCAGGCCTGATGGGCGTATGCGCTGCGGCCAGGACGACTGACGGGGTCTGGGCATCGATTTGCCCTCCCGCCTCGCACTGCTCTCTCTGGTTCTGCTGCTGCCCGCCGTCTCCGCCTGCTCGAAGGGCTGGACGAACTCCGATGGAAGAACCATGATCGTGGCCGGCGGGCCTGGCGTTGAGGTCAGCGCCGGCGTACCGAGTTCGCCGCCGCCTGGCCGGGCGGCGGGTGGCCCGGAACCAGCCCAGCCCGACGGCCTGGATGCCGACGACAGCGAGGGCGGGGGTGGTGGGCGGAGGCCATGTTCGACGGGTATGAGTGGGTCCGGTGAACGTGCCAGGCGCCCGATCAAGCTAGGGCTTGTTCAGATAGGCCAGGACGGCGCGGACGCGGCGGTTGGTGTCTTCGTCGTCGACGATGCCGAGCTTGCCGAACATGGAGGTGGTGTACTTGCTGATGGCGCTGTCGCTGAGGAAAAGGCGGCGGCCGATGGCCTGGTTGGACAGTCCCTCGGCCATGAGGGCCAGCACGGCGTGCTCGCGTTCGGTGAGCCGCTCCAGTCCGCGGCTTGGGGAACTGCTGGACAGCAGCTTGGCGATGACCGCCGGGTCCATGGCGGTCCCGCCGTCCGCGACGCGCTCCAGGGCGCCGATGAACTGGTCGGCGTCGAACACGCTGTCCTTCAGCAGGTAGCCGACGCCGCCGGAGCCGTCGGCCAGGAGCTCCCGCGCGTACAGCTGCTCCACGTGCTGGGAGAGAATGAGGACCGGCAGCCCGGGCATCTCGGCGCGGGCGGCGAGGGCCGCGCGCAGGCCCTCGTCGGACTGGTTCGGCGGCATGCGGACGTCGATGACGGACACGTCCGGGCGCCATCTCCGTAGCGCCTCCAGTGTCTCGGGGCCCGTGGCCGCCGTGGCCACCACCTGGTGTCCGTACGCCTCGATCAGGCGGACCATCCCGTCGCGCAGGAGGTAGAGGTCTTCGGCTACAACGAGTCGCATGGCAGTGCCATTCTCACACGGGTCGGGCCGCCCAGCGGGCTGGTGATCTCCAGGGTGCCGTCGAAGACCGCGAGGCGGCGGCGCAGACCGGCGAGTCCGCCGTCGGCGCGCACATTGGCCCCGCCCCGCCCATCGTCCTCGACCTCGACGACGAGATCGCCGTCGTCCCGGGAGAGGGAGATACGCGCCCGGGACGGCTGGGCATGTCTGACCGCGTTGGTCAGCAGCTCGGCGACGCCGAAGTAGACGGCGGCCTCGATCGGCGGGTCCAGGCGCAGGTCGGCGTAGGCGCTGACGGCCACGTGGAGGGGGACGTCCAGGGCCAGGGCGCGGACGGCGTCGACGAGCCCCCGCTCGTTCAGCACCGGCGGGCTGATCCCCTTGACCAGTTCGCGAAGCTCGGCCAGCGAGGCGGCGGCACCGCCCCGTGCTTCCCGCATCAGCGCTTTTGCCTGGTCGGGGTCGGTCTCCATCAGTTTCTCCGCGGTCGCCAACGCGAGTCCGAGCGCTACGAGGCGGGCCTGCGCCCCGTCGTGCAGGTCCCGTTCGATCCGGCGGATCTCGGCGGCCTGCGCGACCGTCGCGTCCGCGCGCTGGGCGGTCAACTCCTCCACCCGCTCGGTCATCGCCATCGCGCGCGACGGGCGCAGGAAGCGGACAGCCACTGGCACGAGCAGCCGCCAGGCGTACGGGGCTGTGGCGATGGCCACGACCAAGCCGAGCACCCCGACGAGGCGCGCGGCGAGCCCCGACTGGCCAAGCCCGAGGACCGCCGCGACCACGCCGGCCGGCGGAACGGACGCCACCACGCCCGCGGCGAACGGCACGATCCCGGTGAACCGCACGTCACGCCAGACGCGGGATCCTTCCACCGCACCCGCCACTTCTGATCCAGAACGGCGTCGCGGCGGCTGCGCTCGTAGGAGAAGCCGTTCCACCAGTACCCGGTGGACATCCGCACCACCGGCCCGGCCTCCCGGTACCCGGCGGGGATGAAGGTGCCCGTCCACCTCGCCACCAGCGAACGGACCAGCCGGCAGACCGGCCGGGACAGCCCGGGGGTGCCGACGCACACCAGCACGAACGGCCCCAGCCACGACCATGGGTTCCCCGCACCCCACCAGATGGCCCACGCTACGGCCACGGCCCACACGGCCGGGACCAGCGTGGTGACGATCGCCACCACGCACGACCGCACGAACCCCACGCCGACGCGCCCCGCCCAGATACCCAGCTGCCGCATGCCTCTTCCTTCGCCTGCCTGTTCGGTGCTTCTACTGTGCACCGCGCGGAGCGCGCCACTGCCCTGGCCGGCCAAGGAGTGGGTCTGGCCCCACCCACCTGTGTGCCTGGACCGATACCGCCCCGGCCAAGCGCTCCGTAGCGTCGCTGAGCATGGAATCCAACAACCCCCGCACCCAAGGGGCCTTCGACACGGCGAAGAACAGCATCAAGGTTTACGGCGCACTCAGCGCCATCGCCCTTCTGGCGGTCATCGTGGTGTCGAGCAGCGGTCATATGGTGAACACGTTCATGTGGGTCCGGGCAGCCCTGCTGCCTGCGGTCGCCGTGCTGATCTACCGGATGACAGTCTCCGCTTCCCGGGGATCTCGACGGGCCTTCGAGCGCGTGAATCCCTCACCGTCATCGTGCCGATCGCGATCATCGGCGTCGACCTGATCCCGGGGATGTGCCCGCTGTGGTACGCCGTGATGCAGGTCGTCTGCATGCTGCCCGTCATCCGGGTCGCGTTCATCACCCGCGGCTCCGCACTGCGCGCCGCCTTCCCCAAGAGGCGCTGATCAGGCTTCGAGCGCGTTTCTCCACCCTCGGTGGCGCCGCCCCGTCCCATGTGGGCGGCGCCTGCCGCTCCAGGGCAGCGGGCGGTGCCCTCTCGGCCACGCCTCCACCGAGACCACGCAGCTGTACGCATTGCTGGACGACAAGGTCGCCGATGCCGAGATCCGCGCCGCCCGCCGACGCTGGGACAAAGCGATCCACTGACGACAAACCACTCAGGGCTCATCGCACCCTCTTGCACCATAAGCGCAGGTCAGCGATGGGTTCGTTGGATGTTCCGCGATTGCTACCGGGACCCCAACGGGACGTCACCAGGTTTCCCTGAGAAGAACTCACGGAATTGGTCCATCGTTAAGGGTCCGAAGGGCCAGCGCATGCCGGTCCGGTTCGAAATGCGGTAGCTTCCGTGCAGCGGTCGTCGTTACCGTGCCGGGGTGATCTATGAGCATCCCCTGGCGTACGTGCTCGGCCTGGAGGGCATCGCCCTGATGCGGGCCTACACCGGCGAGCACGACCGCGCGTTCGTCGAAGCGCGCCTGGCCGAGATCCGCAAGCTCCTCGACAGCGACTTGCTGGCCGACGCCGCCGTCGAGGTCGCCCGCGTGGACACCGTGGCCGGTTACAGGGTCTGGTCGCAAACCTACGATGGCCCCAACACCGCGTTCGACATCGACGAGCCCTTCATCAGAGAGATCGTCGACGCGCTGCCGGTCGGCGACGCGCTCGACGCGGCGTGCGGCACCGGCAGGCTGACGGCCCACCTGGCCGGTCGCGGCCATCGGGTGCGCGGCGTCGACAGCTCGCCCGACATGCTGGAGCGGGCCCGCCAGCGGGTGCCACAGGCAGAGTTCCAACTGGGCGACCTGTCGTCCCTGCCGGTGCCCGACGAGTCCGTCGACCTGGTGGTCTGCTCGCTGGCGTTGACGCACGTGCCCGTGCTTGACCCGGCGCTGGCCGAGTTTGCCCGGGTGGTGCGGCCGGGCGGGCATGTGGTGATCACCGACATCCATCCCGATGGCGTGGCCCGGGGGGTGGTCCCGCCCGTACGGCTGCCCGACGGACAGCCGGGGAGGGTGGCCACCTACCGACATCTGGTCGGGGACTACCTGAGAGCCGCGCTGGCGGTGGGGCTCCAGGTGCGGCGGTGCGACGAGCCCCTGCACCCGCCAGGAGAGCCGGGCCAAGGGACCGACGTCCTGGAGCCGTGGGACGTGTGGCCGTGGGCCCTGTGCGACCTGGCGCCCGAGGCTGCGCACGCGGCCATCGCCGGAACGGCGTCGATGCTGTTCTGGCATTTTCAGCGCTAGCCGGGAGGTAGGGGAAAGCGGCGGCAGCGTCGCCTCCTTGTGCTGTCTGGCCGAGACGCCGAGTGGCGGGCACAGCAGGCAGCGTTCCGGGACAATTGAGACGCGGCATCGCAGAGCGACACGCGTCGGCGACACGGTTCGCAGGCCCACGCACCCGTGGACACTGGCCGTTCATGCGTTGCTCCAGCATCTGGAGGAGGCGGGGTTCCCTTACTCGCCGCTCTGATGGCCCTTGCCCGCCTGCTGCGCCACTATCACGACGCGGTCGCCGGCTTTCGCCCGCCCAGGGGCTCAGATGGTCCAGCGGCGAGACAGGACCACGCGATGACGAGGTGATCTGTCACGGGGACTTCGGACCATGGAACATCGTCTCGCGTGGTGAACGCCCCGCCGGGATCCTGGACTGGGACTACGCCCGGCCCAGACCGCGGCTGCACGACATCGCCTACGCGCTGGAATACGTTGCGCCATTCTGCACTCGACCAGCGCGCGGCCCCGGGCGACGCCGCAGCCGCCTGCCTGCAGGGCTGTGCCGGCTGACTACAGGGTCCTGCCCGTGGCGTAGCGGTAGCAGGCCGCGACGACGCTCTTGGCCACCTCGAGTTCTTGTTCCGTGCGGGGACCGTAGAGCATCACCACGTTGATGGTGGGCGAGTACAGGGGGTGGCGCTCGCCCCAGCCCTTGTCGATGAGCTCCTGCTGGTCCTGCTGTGACAGGGCCAGGTGCAGGCTGCCGTCGAGGTGAACGTGGGCGAACTCGGCGACCAGGCGGGGTGGCAGGAGCACCGCGCCCTGCGGCGGCGCCGCGTCCTCTTCCAGGAAGAAGGCGAGCGAGCCCGGCTCGGAGATCTCGCTGGGCTTGATCCGGGTGCCGGGAAGCCCGGTGCTCATCCACTGTTTGAGCTGCTCGCGGATCTCGTCGGGGCTGTTCTGGCTGAGCTGGACGTGCGGAACGGACGGGCCGGTACGGGGACGGACACCGGCGCGAGAGGGAAGTGATTGTGACAGCATGACGAACTCCTCAGAAAGCGATGACGATCTTGCCGCGCCATGTCACGCCCTTCCCCACGGCCGCCACCACGCCGGTGGCCTCCACGCCGGGCACGAACGGATGTGTCACCGGGGACATCGCGCGCAATTCACCCGTGATCACCTGGCCAGGACCGGGTGACGGGTCGGGCATGTCGTGGATGCGCAGCTGCTCCACCGACCCGCAGGCGCAGACGATGAGAGCTTTCATGATCAGCGAATCCTCAAGTGGCGGAAAATCGGACGGGTCAAAGCCTGCTCGCCACCCGCTGCTCCGCTCACCGCCCGTTCGGGCGGCATCTACTACTCGAACGGGCAGTCACCTCGCCAACCCGTCGTCGCCTAGCATCGGGCCCATGGACCTGCCCGACCCGCGTACCGTGCTGGCGGCCGCCACGTCGGTACTGCAGGCGCCGATCGGCGCCATGCTGGAGCCGCTGTCGCAGGCGTTGGCGCAGTTCCTGCCGCACCGGGCGCTGGCCATGCTCACCGGCGACTGCGCCCGGCACCCCATGAAGGCCCACGGCGAGCCGGCGATCACCGAGAAGATCACCAGCGCCGAACTGGCCCGCGTCGGCGGAACCGTCGGCGTGGGGGAGCCGTGGTACGGCCGGGTACGCCTGGCCGGCGAGGACCTCCCGATGCTGGCTGTCGCCTCCCGCCCGGCAGGGGCCTCCGGCGGCCTGCTCGTGGTGGTGACCAGCGCCGAGGAAGCGCCCGCCGGCCCGGCAGGCGAACTGGTGCAACGGCTGTGGGACCTGATCGCCCTGGAGCTGATGCACCGGGCCGAGAACCTGCCGCCCGCCGACCTGACCGGCAACCGGCTGGCCGCCGGCGAGCGGGCCCGCGTCATCGCCGAGCTCACCAGCACCCACGCCGCCACACTGCAATCCCTGCTCGGCACCTTGCGCAGCCGCACGCTCGACGACGCCGCCGCCCGCCGCACCGCCACCGACCTGGCCGTGTCAGCGTTGATCGACCTGCGCGCCGCGGCCGACCTGGACTCCACGCTGAGCGAGGAGCCCGCCGGGGCCGCCTTCGACCGGCTGACCGGCAAGCTCGCGCCGCTGATGCGCCACAGCCAGGTGTCGCTGGAGCTGGCCGAGCCGCGCGACCCCGACCGCGCCCTGCCCGCCGACATCGCCAACACCGCCCAGGCCCTGGTACGGGGCGCCGTGGTGACCATGCTCGAGCAGGACGGCCTGACCAGGATCCGCGTCACCTGGGAGCCGGCAGAGTCCGAGCTCCACCTCGTCGTCCGCGACGACGGGCCGGGCACGCTGGCGGCCGACGCCCTGCCCATGCGCCGCCTGGCCGAGCTGGCAGCCGCCGCGGGTGGCCGTCTCTTTCTGGACGCCGTTCCGGGCTGGGGCACGACGATCAGTGCAGCACTGCCGCTCCACCCGCCCGCGCCCCCGCAATCGGACGCCGCCCTGGCCGCGCTCAAGCCGCGCGAGCTCGAAGTGCTCGCTCGGCTGGCGCGCGGCCTGCGCAACCGGCAGATCGCCGAAGACCTGCTGATCAGCGAGCACACCGTGAAGTTCCACGTGGCCAACATCCTCGACAAGCTCGGCGTGGGCAGCCGCACCGAGGCCGCTGCCCTCGCTCACACCTGCGGCCTGGCCACGCCCGCCTGACCACGATCCGCCTCCCAAGCCCTCGGCTGCGGCCCGGCCAGCGGCGTCGCCACCGGCAGCCCCAGCACCCCCGGCCCATAGCCTCGGCCGCATGAGTGCGCTTGACGGCGACGGCCACACCGCCGACCACGCCGCAAAACACGGGGGAGTAGCGATATACGGCCCTCCACTCGGGTCGCTGCGACCACCCGAAAGGTAGCTGAGAGTTACATCTCTGGATCGGTACGTGTCGGTCACGGCTTGGCCGTACCGCTGGGTAGCCGTGTCATCACGGATCACTGTTTCTCTCGTTCTTCTGGGGCGGATCGGGAGAAAGGATCCCAGCCGATGCGGAGAGAGTGGGGGCTGGAGGACCTCGTCGAGTGCTGGACGCTGGATGAGGCCGAGGCCGACCTGCTGGGAAACAAGACCGGGGCTACGCGTTTGGGCTTTGCCCTGATGCTGAAGTTCTTCGAGCAGGAGGCACGGTTTCCGCGCCGGGAGGATGTGCCCAAGGCTGCGGTCGACTACGTGGCTGGGCTGGTCAAAGTGGATGGCGAGCTGTTTGCCGCCTAAGACTTCGCCTCCCGTCAGGCCACCAACCATCGCTCCCAGATCCGGGAGTTCTACGGGTTCCGTGAACCGACGGTCGCCGACGAGGACAAGCTGATCTTCTGGCTGGCCCGCGACATGTGCCCGGTGGAGATCGCGCGTGAGCGGTTGCGAGCGGCGTTCCTCGCCCGCTGCCGAGAGGAACGGATGGAACCTCCCACCCCCAAGCAGGTCGAGCGGCTGGTGGGCGCGGCCGAGGCGATGTTCGAGCGCGAGTTCACCACCGCCACAATGGAGCGGCTGCCGGCCGCGGCGGTGACCGCGCCGCAGGAGCTCATCAAGGTCCCCGACCCGGATCCCAATGGTGAGGGCGATGGCCGGGACTGCGGCGGCGCGGGGATGCGCAGTTTCTTGCAGGAGCTGAAGGAGGACCCGGGGCCGCTGCAGTTGGAGACGCTGCTGGCCGAGATCGTCAAGCTGGAGCGGGTCATGGCGATCGGTCTGCCGGAGCACCTGTTCGAGGGCACCTCGGAGAAGGTCGTGGAGGCCTGGCGGGCGCGGGCGATGAGGATGTACCCCTCCGACTTCGCGGCTGCCTCGCCGCGGGTGTGCCTGACGTTGCTGGCGGCGTTGTGCTGGGTGCGCAAGACCGAGATGATCGACGGCCTGGTGGAGCTACTGATCCAGCTCGTGCACAAGATCAGCGTGCGGGCGGAGAAAAAGGTCGAGAACGAGATCAGCGCCGAGTTCCGGCGGGTGCACGGCAAGCACGGTATCTTGGCCCGGCTTGCCCAGGCCGCCCTGGACCTGCCCGAGGAGGTCGTCCGCAAGGCGATCTACCCCGTGGTCGGTGCCGGCACGCTGGCCGACATCGTGGCCGAGGCCAAGGCGAACGAGAAGGCATTCAACACCCGGGTGCGAACCTAGCTGCGCGGTTCCTACTCGCGCCATTACCGGCGCGGTCTGCCCAAGCTGCTGCGCGCGCTGGTCTTCCGGTGCAACAACACCGCCTTCCAGCCGGTGATGGACGCGCTGAAGCTACTGGACCGCTACGACGGCTCCGAGGCCGTCTTCTATGACCGCGCCGAGCTGGTGCCGCTGGAGCATGTGGTGCCCGAAGACTGGCAGGAAGCCGTGGTCGACGAGCGCGGCCGCGTCGAACGGATCCCGTATGAGCTGTGCGTGCTGGTCGCGCTGCGCAAGGCGATCCGGCGGCGGGAGATCTGGGTCGAGGGCGGCAAGATCTGGCGCAACCCTGACGATGATCTGCCGGCCGACTTCGACGACAACCGGGACGTGCACTACGAGGCTCTGGCCAAACCTCGCGATCCGGCCGCGTTCATCGCCGACCTGCAGCGCCGCCACGCCGCGGCCCTGGACCGTCTGAACGCGGCGATGCGCAAGGGCGCCACGGGCGGGGTGAAGCTCACCCGCAAGAAAGGCGAGCCGTGGATCAGCGTGCCGCCGATCGGCAAGCAGGAAGAGCCGGCCAGCCTGAAGGCGCTCAAACAGGAGATCTCCCGGCGCTGGGGCGTGATCGACCTGCTGGACGTGCTCAAGGACGTCGCCCACGTCACCGGCTACACCGCCGCGTTCACCTCAGTCGCCTCGCGCACCGTCACCGATCCCGCGGTGCTGCAGCGACGGTTGCTGCTGTGCCTGTACGGGCTGGGGACGAACGTCGGGATCAAGCGGGTCGCCGACGGCGTGGCCGCGGCCGCGCTGCCCCGGGACCAGATCGACAACGAGGCAACGCTGCGCCGTACCCGCCGGCTGTTCATCAACCGCGACAACCTGCGCGAGGCGATCCGCACGCTGGTCAACGCCACCCTCGCCGTACGCGACATCGGGCTATGGGGGCCGGGTACCTCGTGCGCGTCCGACTCGCGCAAGTTCGGCTCGTGGGCGGCCAACGCGATGACCGAGTGGCATCAGAGGTACCGCGGGCCGGGGATCATGGTGTACTGGCACGTCGAACGCCGGTCCGTGTGTATCTACAGCCAGGTCACGTCCACGACCGCCTCGGAAGTGGCCTCGATGTTCGAGGGCCTGCTGCGGCATCTGACGGACGCCGACATCGATCGCCAGTACACCGATACGCACGGCGCTTCGATCGTCGGGTTCGCCTTCTCCGAGTTGCTGGACTTCAAGCTGCTGCCCCGGTTGAAGAACATCGGCTCGGCGCGGCTGTACCGGCCTGGGATCGGCCCCGAAGCTGGCGGGGACGAGGCGTGGCCGGCGCTGGAGGTGGTGCTGTCGCACAAGACCATCGACTGGGACCTCATCGCCCGCCACTACGACCAGATGATCAAGCACGCGACCGCGCTCAGGTTGCGCACCGCCGAGTCTCACCAGATGCTGCGCCGCTTCACCCGCGGCGGCCCCAAGCACCCCACCTACCAGGCCATCGAAGAACTCGGCCGCGTGGTCAGAACGATCTTCATCTGCGACTACCTCGCCGATGAGGAGCTCAGGAAGGAGATCAACGAGGGTCTGAACGTGGTGGAGAACTTCAACTCCGCCAGCAAGGACCTGTTCTACGGCAAGGCCGGCGACCTGACCGGCGACGACCGGGAGCACGCCGAGGTCTCCGCGCTGGCCTTGCACCTGGTCGCCGCGGCGATCGCCTACCTGAACACGGTGATGATCCAGATCGTGCTGCGCGATCCCGCCTGGCGAAAGCGGCTGAGTCCGGCCGATCGGCGGGGCCTGTCGGCGCTGTTCTGGACTCATCTGAACCTGTACGGGCGCTTTGAGCTCGACATGAACCGCCATCTGGAGTTGGAACCCGCCCTCGCCGGTCCGCCGGAGTGACAGCATCACGCACGCGCACGACCTGGCGCTGCTACCACCGCCCGGTAACAAGGCGTTGTCGTTTTACGGCCGGGTGGCACGGACGCAGTACAGCAGGTACGGCAGGCGCCCTCGGCTTCCACCTCGAAGCCGGCGTCCTGAATCATGGTGCCGAGCAAGTCACGCGGGTCGTGCCGCATGGCAGGGCCGGACAGGGCGCCGACGAGGTGCCGTGCCAGGGGGTTGGCCGGCGGGCGGAACTCGGCGATGAGCAGCCGCCCGCCCGGCCGTAGTACCCGGAACATCTGCCGCACCGCCTCGGGGCGGGCGCCGGCGGGCATGTGGTGCACGGCCAGGCTGGAGACGACCAGGTCGAACGAGCCGTCCGAGAACGGCAGGTCCTGTCCTTCGCCGAGGAGGTAGGTGCAGTTGGCCGGGGCCTGCCGGGTGGCGTAGGCGATCATCGCGGGGGATGGGTCGAGTCCGGTGACATGGCCGCCGGAAGCGACGACGGGGGCCAGGATCCGGCTGAGGTAGCCGGTGCCGCAGCCGACGTCCAGGATGCGATCGCCCGCCCGTGGCCGGGCCGCGGCGGCCACGCGAGTGAAGGCGGCGCGACGGCCGCCGAGGAACGCGATCGAGCCGAAGACCTCATACGCCCGCGGGCGGTCGATGGTGCCGCCCGCGTCGGCGTGTTCCTCATGGTGGTGCAGCAGCTTTCCCAGTCCCATGGCATGGCCTCCCGAATTCCGAACAATGTGTTCGGTTATGAATGATGCGTTCATACTGTGGGAGGGTCAACGAGCAGATCGGCTGGGCTGTGCCGTACTGAACAGGGAGAGGGAAAGTGTCCGGAGACCGGCGGGTGCGGCGTACGCGGCGCATGGTCCAGGAGGCGCTGGTGGCGCTGATCCTGGAGAAGGGCTATGAGGCGGTGACTGTCACCGACATCATCGACCGTGCGGACGTGGGCCGCTCCACGTTCTACTCCCATTTCACCGACAAGCAGGACGTGCTGCTCAGCAACCTCGACGAGCTCGCCTTCCTGCATCGGGCGCCGGCCAGTGGGTCGCGGGAGCTGTTCGCGTTCAGCCGGCCGATGTTCGAGCACGTGCGCGAGCAGGAGCGGCTGGTGCGGGCGCTGCTGGGGCGGCGCGGCGGCGGGCCGGTACACGCGCGCGGGGAGCGGCTGCTCGCCGATCTCGTCAGGGACGAGCTTCTTGCCGCGGGCGCGCGGGCGTCGGCCGCCCTCGACCTGCTGGTGGTCTGCGTGGTCGGGGCGTTCATGGGGTTGCTGCGGGCGTGGGTGGACGGCGAGACAGCGGCCTCGCCCGCCGAACTGGACGCCGCTTTCCGCGCGGCCGTCGAGCCCGGTGTGCGGGCCGTGCTGGCTGGCCCATAGCCGAGAACGAGGGCCACCTTCAGGGCCAGTAAAAAGGTGTTATGAGCCCCAAACGGCGTTGATCTTGTTGTAAGACCGATTGGGTGAGTAACGAGCCCTCGCCCGACGTGGTTGAAGGTGAGGTAGCCCGCCATGAGAGCACTGATCGCCTGGCCTGCCCTGCCGACGGCGTGGCAGGCCAGGCGAAGGGGCGATCGCGTTCAGGATGGGGCGCTTGTGGACGTCATACGGCGCGGACGTCCCCCAAGCTGGTGCACGCCCGCGGTGTCGAGCCGCCAGACAGCCAGCGCGCCCGTCGCCCCCATGGCGGCCAGCACGCTCCAGACCCAGACCGCTCCGGCGTCGAGCAATCGGCCGACCAGCAGGTTGCCCGCGGCGACGCCGAGGCCGGCGACCGTGTTGTAGAAGCCGTAGTGGGTGGCCACCCGGTGCCCGCCCGACAACGTGACGATCGTGTCCATCTCGAACGGATACGTCAGCACGGTGCCGAGCGTGAGCAGCACCGTGCAGGCCAGCCCCGCGGCCACCGGCACCGGCGCGCCCGCGCCCCCGAACGGTATGAGCGGCACGAAGGCGAGCGCCATCAGCAGCAGGCCGCGCACGATGGCCTGGGAGGCGGTCCAGCGCTCGCGCGCCCAGTCCGTCACGCGCACCTGGCCGAGCAGGGCCACCAGGCCTGAGACGACGAACACCGCGCTGACGGCTCCGTTATCGCCCATCGCCAGCGGCAGGGCTAGGAAGATCTGGAACGACAACACGTAGGAGCCGGCCATGGCCAGCGCGAACATCCGGAACGGCCGGTTGCCTGCGACGTCCCGCCAGTCCGCCAGCACGCTGCTGCGCTGCCGTGTCTCGCTCCGGCATGGCGGCAGAGCCAACAGCTGAAGCATGGTGAGGGCCGCGAAGATCGCCGCCGCCACGACGCACACCAGCCGGAAGTCGGCCGCGAGCAGGGCCACGCCGAGCAGCGGCCCCAGCAGGATGCCCGCCTGGTAGAAGACGTTGAACAGGGCGAACGCCTCCACGCTGCGCTCGCCCGCGCCGTGCGCCACGTACGCGCGTACCGCCGGGTTGAACAACGCGCCGGCGAACCCGGTCATCGCCGAGGCGACCAGCAGCACGGGCAGCGCGTTCGCGAAGCCGAGCAGGGCGAAGCCCGCCGTGCGCAGCAGGCAGCCGGCGACGATGACCGGCCGGTAGCCGAGACGGTCGGCGAGCGTCCCGCCCAGCAGGAACAGGCCCTGCTGGCTGAAGTTGCGCATGCCGAGCACCAGCCCGACGGCCCAGGCGGCCAGGTGGAGCCCGCCGGACAGGTGCCCGGCCAGGTAGGGCATGAGCATGTAGAAGCCGACGTTGATGGCGAACTGGTTGACCATGAGCAGCCGGACGCTGCCGTCGAAGGAACGCAAGCGGCGCCACATCAGCGCATCACCATCCGGGTCCACCGGGTGACCTCGGCCTCACTGGCATGCTTGATCTCGTCGGGTTCGGCGGCGGGCGGCCGGTCCAGCAGGTTGTGCCCGGCGCAGTAGGCGTCGTCGAAGACGGTGGTGTAGTAGCGGGCGGGACCGTCCGGGAAGATCGCGGCGATGCGGGTGCCGGGTGGCCGGGTCCTGGCGTGCCAGGAGGCCACGACGGTGACCGCCCCGACGCTCCAGCCGCCGGTGGCGTAGTGGGTCTGGGCGAGAGTGCGGCTGGCCCAGACCGCCTCATGCGGGGCCACCCAGTGCACCTCGTCGAAGGCGTCGTGGGCCACATTGCGCGGATGAATGCTGCTGCCCAGCCCTCGCATCAGGCGGGGCCGGGCGGGCTGGCCGAAGATCGTGGAGCCTACGGAGTCCACGCCGACCAGGCGCAGCGCCGGGTTGTGCAGGCGCAGCCGCCGGGCGGTGCCGGCCGAGTGGCCGCCGGTGCCGACGCTGCAGACCAGCACGTCGATCCGGCCGAGTTGCGCGACGAGCTCGTCGGCCAGGCTCGCGTAGGCCTGGACGTTGTCCGGGTTGTTGTACTGGTCCGGGCAGTAGGCGCCGGGCTCGTCCGCCAGGAGGCGGGCCACCTGGTCCAGGCGGGCCTGCTGCCAGCCACCGACAGGATGTGGCTGGGTGACGGTCTCGACGCGCACGCCGTACGAGACGAGCAGCGTCTGGATGATGGTTTCCATGCCAGGATCGGTGACCACGGTGACCGGGTGGCCGTAGGCGATGCCGGCGAGTGCGAGGCCGAGGCCGAAGGTTCCCGACGTGGACTCGACGATCGTCGCGCCGGGAGCCAGCTCGCCGCGGGCCCGGGCCTGTTCCACGATGTGCAGGGCGGCCCGGTCTTTGAGCCCGCCGGGGTTGGAGCTTTCGAGTTTGCCCCAGAAGCCCTGGCCCCCCGGGGCGAAGGGCTCGCCGATCCAGCTGACGGGTGTGTGTCCCACCAGGTGCGTCATGGTGAGTTCGGGTGTGTATGAGGACATGCTGAACGCTCGTTTCGGCGCATGCTGCGCCAGGTTGCTGCTTGCAGAGGACGGTGAGGTGCACGTTCTCGTCAGCAGCGGCACACCTCGAGTGTCCGATTGAGCGCGGCTCGTCCCTGGTGGTCGCGGGGTGGTGCCCGTCCCATCGGCAGCGGCGGCACCGGTGCCTGCTCTTGGTTCACAGGCCGGACGATCACGGCCGTTCCGAAGCTCTGACCGGTCTGGGCCGCGGTCACGGCGATGGCCACGAAGGGATGCAAGTGGGCTTGCTCGCCATGGTCCTCGTGGTCATGGGCGTGGTCGTGGACGCTGTGGCTCATCGCCACGAGCGAGTCCGCGGTCACATGATCGGCGACCTGGGCGGCGTGCGACCACATGTGCGCGAGCGTGAGCATCGCGAGCACGGCGGCGAACCACGCGTGCCTGCGTGGCCTATCCCAACTTCTCAACGATACGCACATGACTAGCTACTCACAGTAGTCATATATGTTGATCTCCATGCAGGCGGCCCCTTGCCCGGGCGCCCGCGTTCCTCGCACGATGGCCTGGTGAAGCCGTGGATGAAGGTCGTCGGGCTGGTGCTGTTCTATGTGGTCGCCGCGGCAGTGCTCATCTGGGCGGCCAGCTACCTGGTGAACCACCTGTGATGCGGCATGCCGGACAGCAGGTGGTCGGCATGGTTGAGCGCCTCGATGACCAGCCGGCGCAAGTGACCGTCACGAAGCGCACAGACGACCGGTGGCCCCTCTCTGCGCCCCTCGATGAGGCCGGCCAGGCGAGGCTTGGCCAGGTGTCGCGTCACCGGCGCGCCGCAGGCCGTGTCCAGGGTGTCCTCGTCCGCCGACGTCATCGCTAGCAGCCAGGCCACCCGCAGCCGGGTCGGATCCGACAGCAGCCCCAGCGCCTCCCCAGCCGTGGCGAACTGCATCTCGCTCGGTGCGTTCCCGTGCGGTCAGCGTGCAGAGCCTGGGCACCGGTCGGCTGACCGAGGCGGCCGCTGAGCTGCGGAAGGCGCTGAAGGTGGCACTGACCTGCATATTCGTTGCATGTGCTCCTGCGAATGGGTGGCACCTGATCCGTTGTCGCGTACGCACATGACTACATATACTTCCGGCGCGGTCCACTTCGGGCAGGAAAGGGCGGATATGTCGGGTCAGTATGGTCACGGACACGGTCATGGACATGGTCATGGTCATGGACAGGATCGTGGGGTCAGGCGGGCGCTGAACGGGATCAGGCACGTGCTGACCCCCCACAGCCACGACAGCGCGGACAAGACCGATGCGGCGCTGGAGTCCAGCAGCCGCGGCATGCGGGTTCTGGCCATCTCCTTTGCCGCGCTTATGGTCACCGCTGTGGTGCAGGCGGTCATCGTCGCCTACTCCGGGTCGGTGGCCCTGCTGGGTGACACCTTGCACAACTTCGCCGACGCGCTGACCGCGGTCCCGCTGGCGATCGCGTTCTCGGTCGGCCGCCGGATGGCCACCCGCCGCTTCACCTACGGCTACGGCCGGGCCGAGGACCTGGCAGGCATCGTCATCGTGCTACTGATCGCACTCTCCGCCGCCCTGGCTGGCTACGAGGCGGTCAAGCGCCTCATCGATCCACAGGACGTGCAGGCGCTCGCCTGGGTGGCCGGCGCGGGTCTCGTCGGCTTTCTGGGCAACGAGCTCGTGGCCCGCTACCGGATCAAAGTCGGCCGTGAGATCGGCTCGGCCGCCCTCGTGGCCGACGGCCTGCATGCCCGCACCGACGGTTTCACCTCGCTGGCCGTGCTCATCGGTGCCGGCGGCGCCGCCCTGGGATTTCCCATCGCCGACCCGATCGTGGGCCTGCTGATCACCGTGGCCATCTGTTTCGTGCTGCGTGATGCCGCCAGGGAGATCTACCACCGGCTGATGGACGCCGTCGACCCGGCACTGGTCGAGCAGGCCGAGCAGGTCCTCGGCGCGGTGCCCGGCATCCGGCGGGTGGGCTCGGTACGGCTGCGCTGGATCGGCCACGCCCTGCGCGCCGAAGTGGACATCCACGTCGATCACCAACTGTCGCTGGTCGAGGCACACGCGCTGGCCGTGGAGGCCGAACACCGGCTCATCCACGAGGTGCCGCGGCTGAAGGCCGCCACCGTGCACGCCGATCCCGACGGTCCGGCTGGTGCCGATCATCACGCCGTCTTGCTCGCCCACCGGTAGCGGCCGGGGGCTGAAGACCCGCCGCCGCGGCTGCGCTTGGGTGGCGTGCGGGGAGGTCCGGCGGTGAGTCCGCATTGTCGGTGGCGTGTGCGACATGAGCCCCGTTTGTCATCGCCGGTGGAGGGGACGCATGTGGAAAGCGCTGCCAGTGGCAGCCCGGACGCTGGTGTGGGTGCGCGTCCTCAACGCGCTCGGCGCCTACGCGCTGTCGTTCTTGGCGGTGCTGGCCGGGCCGGACCTCGCTGCGGCGGCCCTGGTGTTGTTCGGCGTGATGGCGTTGCTCTCGCGCTGGGCGGGGGCGTTCCTGCTCGAGCGCTTCTCGCCGCGCGGCGTGCTGGCCGCCGGGCTGGCCGCCACCGGCCTGGCGCTGATCGCGCTGGCCCTCGCGCAGGGCCCGGCGCAGGTGCTGGTCGCGATCGCGCTGGTCGGGCTGGCCTTCGAGCTGTATGAGCCGGCCTGCCAAGAGCTGGTGGCGCGGGCCAGCTCGGGCGAGCAGCGCCATACCAGCTACGCGGTGATGGGAGTGGCGTTGTCGGCGGCCGGAGCGGCCGCCGGGCTGGTGGCGGCGGTGCTGCTGCCGCTGGGGGTGCGCTGGCTGATCGCCGCCGACGCGCTGACCTGCCTGCTGGCGGCCGTCGTGGCGCTCGCGTTCCTGCCCCGCAACGACATCCCGCAAGCCGGACAGCGCAGTGAAAGTCACGATCAGCGGCGCGATGCGGTGGGCGGGCGCTGGCGGCCGCCCGCGGCCCTGATGCGCCTGACCGTGGCGGGCACCGCATTCGCGGTCGGCTCCCTGGCCGTAATGATGTATCTGCCGCTGGCGCTGCTGGAGCGGGGGGCGCCGGCGTGGGTGCCCGGATTGACGCTGGCCGGCGCGGCGGTGCTGGCGCCACTCGCGCTGTGGGCGGCCCGGCGGCTGCTGACCGGCCGCTCCCATCAGGCGATCCTGGGCATGGGCACGCTACTGCTCGCCTCACTGGCTCTGGTCATGGCCATCACCAGCAGCCCGCAGCTGACGATGGCCGCCTACCTGGCCTGCACTGTGGTCAACAGCGTGCTGCTCGGCCGCTGGCAGGCGGCGGTGGCCGACGCCGCGCCAGAAGATGATCGGCCGCGCTGGTTCGCCTTCCAGGGATCGTCGTGGGGCCTGGCACAGCCCGCCGTCCCGCCGCTGGCCACGCTGGCCGGCACCATCGCGGGTACTGCCGGGGCGGGCGCGTTCCTGACCGCAGGCGTGGCGTTCCTGCTGGTACCCGTGGTGCTGCGCCGGACCCCTGCCTGAGCGACGGCTCGTGATGTGACGATGCGGTGCCTTGTCGGGGCGAATCTATGCGGTCTCAAGCGCTGGAGCATGCGCGGGGCGAGGCATGCGCGGGGGGTGGGGATGACATGGGCCCGGACAGCCCTTCCATGCGTGTAACCGTGGCTACATGCCCTAGTCCGGGTATGGGGGCCTGAAGGGGAGCCATGGGGGATAGCAGGACAGTCAGCTGGACGGCCGCCGCCGTGGTCGTGCTGGCCGGGTGCGGTTCGAGTGCGAGCGGGGGCGAGCATAGGGCCGCCGCCTCGCCGATCGGGCACGAGCAGGCCGGTGAGCACGGTGAGCCGATCCGGATGGTCAAGACGACCGAGGTCGACTGGCAGGGCGTGGCCAACGCGTTGGGCCGGGCAGGCAAGCTGTCCAAGGACGGGACCGTGTACCGGGTCGGCTTCCCCCGAGCCGATCTGAAGGTCACCTCCTACGGCGTGCCGATCAAGCCGGGCTTCGCGCTGGGCTCGTATGCGGCCTTCGCCCGCTACGCCGACGGCTCGGCCATGGTCATGGGGGACCTGGTGGTCACCGAGCCGGAGCTGGGCAAGGTCACCGACGCGCTGCAGCGTCGTGGCATCGATCAGACCGCGGTGCACAAGCACCTGCTGGCCCACGCGCCGGATGTGTGGTGGAACCACGTGCACGCTCTCGGCCGCGATCCGGTGGCCATCGCCCGCTCTCTCAAGGCGGCCCTGGACCAGACCGCCACCCCGCCAGCACGCCCGCCGTCCTCACCCTCGCCGATCGACCTGGACACCCGTGGCATCGATACGGCGCTGCGGGCCAAGGGGACCAACGACGGCGGGATCTACAAGTTCTCCTTCGCCCGAAAGGAGCAGGTCACCTCGCACGGCCGCGTGGTCAGCGCCGGCATGGGGCGTCAACACCGCGCTGAACTTCCAGCCCACCGGCGGCGGCAAGGCCGCCGTCAACGGCGACTTCGTGATGACCGCCGGCGAGGTGCAACACGTCATCCGCGCGCTGCGCGCCGGCGGCATCGACATCGTCGAGCTGCACCAGCACGCCCTGGATGACCAGCCCCGGCTGTTCTACATGCATTTCTGGGCGGTCGATGACGGGGTGAAGCTGGCCAGGGCGCTGCGTACGGCGGTGGATGCCCACAACGTCACCCCGGCAGGCTGAGGCCTCGACCCCACGACCCCACCCGCGGATCCACTCCAGGGCGTCGGCGATTGCCATGCTGCTGCAACCAGAGTTACTGTAACCATGGTTGCTTGAAGGAGGGGTTGTCGTGGAGGACGCCGCAGCGAGACAGACGGCGGGGCAGTGGGTGCTGCTGGCCTACCGGATCCCGCGCCAGCCGTCGACGTTGCGCATCACGATCTGGCGCAAGCTGGACCGGCTCGGCGTGGCCCGGCTCGGGGATGGGCTGGTGGCGCTGCCGGCCGACGCCCGTACCCGCGAGCAGCTGGAGTGGATCGCCGAAGAGATCAGCGAGGTCGGCGGCTCCTCGACCGTCTGGCTGGCCACGGCCGGCAACGCCGCCCAGGAGAAGGCCGCCGCCGCCGAGATGCGGCGAGCGCGCGCCGCCGAGTACCAGGCCGTGATCGAGCAGGCCGAGGCCGCCACGCAAGCCCGCCCCGGTGAACGCAGCCGGGCGGTCAAGCGACTGCAGGCTGAGCTGCGCAGGATCGGCCGCCGCGACTACTTCCCGCCCGCCGAGCGGGAAGCAGCGCAGCGGGCGGTGCGGGCCTTGGCCGAGGCCGTCGCCGCGGAGGGGGCTGTGCGATGAGGTGGGCCACCCGCGCCGGCGTGCACATCGACCGGGCCGCCTGCGCCTGGCTGATCCGCCGCCACATCGACCCCGAGCCCGAGTTCGTGTTCGTCGACGACCCGGCCCTGGTGCCCGCCGACGCCACTCCGTTCGACATGCGCGGAGCCGATCTGTCGCACCACGGCGACGACTGCAGCTTCGAGACGATCCTGCGCCGCTACGAGCTCGACGATCCGGTGCTGTGGAAAATCGCCGAGATCGTGCACGAGGCCGACATTGATGACGAGCGCTTCGACGCGCCCGAGGCGCGCGGCCTGGACGTGGTGCTACGCGGGTTGTCGATGATCTGCGACGACAAGCGCGTCCTGGAGATCTCCGGGCCCGTCTTCGACGGGCTGTATGAGTTCCACCGGCGGGCGCTGCTGCTGGGGCGAGAGCCGGCATGACCGACACCGGCCGGGGCAACAGCCCCGGCACGTTCAGCGGCGTGGTCGGGATCGTGCTGATGCCCCAGGCGGTGCGCGGGCTCGGCTACGGCGTCGCCGCGCTCCAGCTCGGCGCGCTGTTGCGGAGCGAAGGGCTGACGTCGGCCGAGGTGGGGCTGAAGCTGGCGGCCATCCTGGCCGGCACGCTGGGGCGACCTGATCGGCCGCCGCCGGGCGTACACGCTCCTGTACGCGGCTTTGGCCTGCAGCGGAATCGTGATCGCGGCCGGGGCACCGTGGTGGCTGCTGCGCACGATGGTGTTCACCCATCTGCCGTCCAACGTGCTGCTGGCCGCTGTCCCGTTCGCGCCCAGCCTGCCGGTGGCGGTCGTGCTGCTGCTGGCCCGGGCGTGCCTGTCGCAGATGGACCTGCCTACCCGGCAGGCGTACGTCATGGCCCTGGTCCCCGAGCAGGAGCGGACCGCGGCCGCCGCCGTCACCAACACTGCCCGCTACCTGACCCGGCCGGCCGGACCCGCCCTGGCCGGGCTGCTGTTCCCGTTCGGGGCGGCGCTGCCCTACGTGATCGCCGGCGCCGCCAAGACCGCCTACGACCTGACCCTGTGGCGGACCTTCCGATCCGTCCGCCTGCCCACCGACCAGCATCCCCCTGATGAGGCCCCGAGATGACGACCGACGTCACCCGCACCCATGATGTGATCCCGTTCCGGCAAGCCGTACGCGCCTGGTTTCTGATCTCGCTGCAGACCTTCGGCGGCCCAGCCGGGCAGATCGCCGTCATGCAGCGCACCCTCGTGGAAGAAAAGCGCTGGATCGGCCAGCAGCGCTTCAACCACGCACTCAACTACTGCATGCTGCTGCCCGGCCCCGAGGCCCAGCAACTGGCCATATACGTGGGCTGGCTGCTGAACGGCACCCGCGGCGGCCTGGTGGCCGGCACGCTGTTCGTGCTGCCCGGCATGCTCGCGCTGCTGGCGCTGTCAGCGGTGTACGTGTTGTGGCAGGACACCGGCGTGGTGACCGCGCTGTTCGCCGGGATCGCCCCGGCCGTGCTGGCCATCGTCGCCCAGGCCGTCATCCGGGTCGCCAAGCGCTCCCTCACCCATCCCATCTTCGTGGCCGTCGCGGTCGCCGCCTTCGCCGCGCTCGCCCTGTTCGGCGTGCCGTTCCCGATCGTCATCGCTGTCGCCGCGCTCATCGGCTGGACCGTGCACAAGCTCACCCCGCACGTTCTCACGAAAGGCAACGGGCATGGGGGCGACGGCGGCCCGGCGCCGCTGATCCCCGACGACGCCCTGCACCACGCCCAGCCCAACTGGCGCTCGGCAGGCAAGATCCTCGCCATCGGGCTGGCCGCGTGGTGGCTGCCGGTGGCCGCGGTCGCCCTGCTCACCGGTACCGACAGCGTCTTCACCACTCAAGGCCTGTTCTTCTCCGGCACCGCGCTGGTCACCTTCGGCGGCGCCTACGCCGTGCTGGCCTTCGTCGCCCAGCGCGCGGTCGAGACGTACGCCTGGCTCACCCCCGGGGAGATGGTGCGCGGCCTGGCCCTGGCCGAGACCACCCCAGGCCCGCTCATCATGGTCGTGCAGTTCGTCGCCTTCCTCGGCGCCTACCGCGACCCCGGAACTCTGGCCCCGTGGGCCGGCGCCCTGCTCGGCGCGCTGCTGACCACCTGGGTCACCTTCGTGCCCTGCTTCCTGTTCATCTTCCTCGGCGCCCCCTACGTGGAGAAGCTGCGCCACAACACCGCCATCAGCGCCGCCCTGACCGGCATCACCGCCGCCGTCGTCGGCGTCATCGCCAACCTGGCCCTCTACTTCGCCCAGCACACCCTGTTCGGGCGCACTTTCGCGTGGACGTGGGGGCCGTTCGCGATCCAGCTTCCCGAGCTGGGCACCCTGAGCCCAATCGCCGCAGCGATCACCGTGGCGGCGCTGGTCATGACGTTCGTGCTCAAGTGGCCGATGCTGCGCATCCTGGGCATCTGCGCCCTGCTGGGCATGGGCACCATCCTGCTGCCCTGAAGCACGCCGGGCCCCCGGCGGCGGGCTCAGCCGCCGCCCTCGGCCAGCGCCCGGTAGACACTGGCCACCGAGGGATGCTTGCCCTTGTTCTTGCCGATCGGGATGACCAGCTTGCGAGCGATGTCCGGCACGGCCACGCCGCGCTCACGCAACGACCGGGCGTAGGCGATCATGTCGTCGTCGAACACCTTCGGCCGCCCGCCGTGGCGCCCGCGCTCGCGGGCCGATGCCTGGCCCTCCAGAGACTTCTCGCGGATGTACTCGCGTTCGGATTCGGCCATGCCGGCGAAGAAGGCGAACAACGCCGCCCCGTGCCCGGACGGATCGTAGAGGCCCTGCAGCGGGCCGGTGAGCAGCTCCAGCTCGATGGCGTGGTGGCGCAGCTGCTCGGCGATGGTGAGCAGCTCGGCGGCGCCGCGGCCCAGGCGCTTCATCTCGTGCACGGTGAAGATGACCCGCTGGTGCGGGACGGCCTGCTTGATGGTGCGGGCGTAGTCCATCGCCTTGGTGAACTCCGGCCGCACCTTGACCCGGGTGCTGATCTTCTCGGAGAAGATCGGCTCGCAGCCCGCCTCGCACAGCGCGTCGAGCTGGCTCTGCAGTTCCTGCTGGGCTGTGCTGCAGCGGGCGTAGCCGACCCTGGTGGACCGGGCCGCCGTCGCGGGCGCCGCGGCCTCGATCGCCGGCCCGGCCTGCCAGACACGTCCCGGGCCGCGCTCGGCTGGGACCCGCACCTCGAGCTCGGCGCGCAACTGGGGCACCAACATGAAGCGCGGCGTGTGGTATTTCGGGGCGACCTTGCCGCCCCGGGTCCGGCAGGCGCTGCCCGCCGGGGCCGCGCACATGGGGCAGTCGAACTGTTCGACTGCGGCGGCGGGATCGACGAGGTCGGTCATGTCGCAGAACCTACCGGAAGCGTGGTTCTGCGAGAACGGTTTTGCGAAGGGTTCTGAGAGAGAAGATCAGGGGCGAACCGGACATCCGAAGAGGGTGGCTCAACCCTCGCAGAACTCCTCATTTCTGCGAACACACAGTAACTATCCTCACGCACAGCTACATTGCGTCCAGTCGCAGCGACCCGAGCGGCGGGCCTATACCGGCTCCCTGCGGCTCGATCCCAAACCGCGGGGACACCTCAAGATCCCGACTCTCGCGGGTCAGGCCGGCGGGTGCGCCTCACACAAGCGCGAGCTGCGCCGCACGCGGCTCCCGCCGCTCAACCGCAGGCGCACCGCACCGCATCCCGTACACCTGACACAACTGCGCGATCTGCCCCGTGATGCGCCGCTCGTAATCCGGCGACGGCAACCCCGAGCGGTCATACAGCTCCTCATACCGCTCCACCAGCTGCGGATGCGCCTGCGCCAGCCACTCCGAATACCACGAACGCGTCCCCGGCGGCAGCCGCAGCACCACCGGCTCCACCGCCAGCGCACCCGCCGCCGCGATGCGCCGCACCGTCGCCGCCAGCTGATCGGCCGCGTCACTGAGCAGCGGCAACACCGGAGCCATCAGCACCCGGCAGTCCACCCCCGCCTCCACCAGCGCCGACACCAGCTCCAGCCGCGCCTGAGCACCCGGCGCGCCCGGCTCCACCGCCCGCCGGATCCGCTCGTCCACGAACGCGATCGACACCGCCACCCGCGCACCCGCCCGCGCCAGCAACTCCGCGTCCCGCAGCACCAGCGCGCTCTTGGTGTAAACAGTGAACGGCACCGCCGCCTCCGCCAGCGCCCCGATCACCCCCGGCATCAGCCGATAAGTCTCCTCGCCCGCCTGATAACAGTCACCGCTGAGCCCCACCGCCAGCTCCTGACCGTCCCAGCGCGCAAGCTCCGCCCGCAACCGGGCCACCACGTTCGGCTTGACCACGATCCGCGTGTCGAAATCACGCCCCGCATCCAACCCCAGCCGCCGATGCCCCGCCCGGGCGCCGCAACCGCGGCAGGCATGGGCGCAGCCACGATAGGGGGAGACGGCCCACTCCTGGGCGACGCCCGCGGACTGCGGCACCCGCTCGATCACCGTGCGGGCCTGCATCTCGTAGAAACCGCCGCGCACCACCGCACGCCGCTCGATCAGCGGACGCTCGTCGGCGGCGTCCTCGACAAGCGCAAGCGCGTCCCAACCCACACCGACCAATGGAACACGCATTCGACAGCGTTTTCAAGCAGTTCCCCACACACCGGCACCGCCTCCACCGGACACCACGATAAAATTGGCACACCCGTACCAGTTTTCCGGACCGAGGAACACCCCCATGCCCTGGCTCCTGCTCGCCCTCGCCATCGCCTCAGAAATCCTCGCCACCACCGCACTCAAACTCAGCAACGGCTTCACCCACACCGGATGGACCATCGTCGTCGCCGCCGGCTACATCACCTCCTTCGCCCTGCTCTCCCAGGCACTCAAACTCCACCTCGACATGGGCACCGCCTACGCCGTCTGGTCCGGCGCCGGCACCGCCGCCATCGCCCTCATCGGCGCCGCCTTCATGGGGGAGACCCTCACCCCGCTCAAGATCGGCGGTATCCTGCTCATCATCGGCGGCGTCGTCGTCCTCAACCTCGCAGGTGGCCATTGACCCCGCACCAGGACACACCGGAAGACCAGCCCCGCCACACACAAGCCCCCGCACAGGCCCGCGGACGCCGCCGCCGCGCCACACTCCTCGCCGCAGCCGTCGACCTGCTCACCGAAGGCGGCTTCGCCGCCGTGACCCACCGCGCCGTCGCCCAGCGCGCCGACCTCCCCCTGTCCGCCACCACCTACTACTTCGCCTCCCGCGACCAACTCCTCGCCGAAGCCTTCGCCCAACTCGTCGAAGCCGAACTCGCCACCACCCGCGCCTGGATCACCGACCACGGCCTCACCGCCCTGCCCGACCAGGTCGCCACCGCCGACCGCGCCCGCCAACTCGGCCTCTGGGAGCTGTACGTCCACGCCGGGCGCGACCCCGTACTCCAGCACATCGCCCGCCGCTGGACCGACGGCTGCGTCCGCATCGTCGCCGACACCCTCCACCTCCCAGAAACCGACACCCGCGTCCGCCTCCTCTACACCACCCTCACCGCCCTCTGGCTGGAACACGTCGTCGAACAACGCCCCCTCGACCAAGCCCGCGACCTGCTCACCCACGCCGTCAAAACGGCAGAAAACACATTGCCGCCCCCCTGACCCCCACCTACACTGCCCCCGTGCTGAAACCCGACTACCCGATCACCACCGACCGCCTCCTGCTACGCCCCTTCACCCCCGACGACCTCGACGCCCTCCACGCCTACGAATCCCGCCCCGACGTCGCCCGCTACCTCTACTGGGAACCCCGCGACCGCGACACCACCCGCACCTTCCTCGACAAAAAGATCACCCGCACGGCCCTCCTCGACGAAGGCGACGCCATCGACCTGGCCGTCACCCTGCGCCACACAGGCCAGCTCATCGGCCAGGCCCTGATCATCTGGACCAGCAAACAACACCAGCAAGGCGAAATCGGCTACGTCCTGCACCCCGACCACCACGGCCACGGCTACGCCCCCGAAGCCGCCCGCGAAATGCTCCGCCTCGGCTTCGACCACCTCGGCCTGCACCGCATCACCGGCCGCCTCGACGCCCGCAACACCGCCTCCGCCCGCGTCCTGGAAAAACTCCACATGCGCCGCGAAGCCACCCTCATCGACAACGAGTACGTCAAAGGCGAATGGACCAGCGAAACCATCTACGCCATCCTCCGCACCGAATGGACCACATGATCCACCACCTCGCCCTGCGCACCGACTGGGAAGCCGCACAGAAAGCGGGGGAGTACCGCATCTCCACCCTCGGCCGCACCCTCGACCAAGAAGGCTTCATCCACTGCAGCCGCGACCTCACCCAGCTACGCGGCGTCCACACCGCCTTCTACAGCCACCTCACCGAACCCCTGCTCATCCTCGACATCAACCCCACCGGACTCGACATCCGCCTCGAAAACGGCTTCCCCCACCTGTACGGCCCCCTGCCCCTCACAGCCGTCACCGCCGTACACCCCTACACCCACTGAACACTCACAGCAGCAGGGGAACGGACCTCACCACAGGAGCACCCCGAAGCAGGAAACCCGACAAGACAACGCCAGGGGAGTGCAGACAGCACCACGAACGCCCCGCGACACGCGACCAGGCGACACAACGGCGGCACGGCACCTCCAACACACGCAGCAAAAGCCGCAAGACCGCCGGGGGAGCGGCACTCACCTCAACCCGGCGGCCACATACACCGGCCCAGCCCCACCACACCGCACAATGGTCGCCATGGACACCCGAACGGCCGCCCAACGCTTCGCCGACACCTGGCAACACGGCTGGACCCACCACGACACCGACGCCATCATCGCCCTCTACCGCGACGACGCCGTCCACACCAGCATGCCCTTCCGCCCACCACACCAGGGCAAACACGCCATCGCCGACTACATCCGATGGTCATTCACCGGCGAAAGCGACCCCCACGTCACCTTCGCCACCCCCATCGTCGACGGCGACCAGGCAGCCATCGAATTCCGCGTCCACGCCCACGACAACGGCCGCCCCATCACCCTCGCAGGCTGCGTCTTCGCCCACTTCGACCCCGACGGCCTCGCCACACAGACCCGCGACTACTGGCACACCACCGACGGCCACCAATAACCCCACGTCCACCGGCCCCCACAACCGGCCACACGCCGCGACACCCCGAGCAACAAACCCCACAAAAAGGGGATCAGCGCGCCACCGGAACCGGCGCCACCCCCGACCGCACCGGACCACGCGAAGCCCCCGGCGCAGGCGCCGCAACCGGCTGCGGATACGCCATCTGCTGCGTCTGCTGCTGCGCCAGCTCCTCAGCACGCCGCTCGGCGCACCCACCCGCGCAATACCCGTTGCTCACGATCAGACGCCCTCGCAGCGCCGTGTACGCCTCCTTACCCGAAGCGGGCAGAACCCCCTGACACACCGGACATATCACCGATTGACTCCCCACGTGCTGCTCCTCTCGCGGCGCGAATAGCAGGATTTCCCACACTAAACAACGCATCCCGCCAAGGACAGCGAATCAACAGAGCGTCAAACCTCCGGTCAACGCCGAGGGGAGCCCCTGCAAACCACCCCACAGGTCCGCAAAACCCCCCGCTGACCCGCCATCCGGCCCCGCCCGCGCGCGCCGCCCCCGGCCGCCCCCGCCGCCTCGCGGAGAGGAAAATCACACCAGACCCACCGATCCCACCAGCCGGAGGGGAGCGGCCCAGCCCCTTCCGAAGCAGTCAACTTGACATAATGCTCATTATCAAGCAATCAGCATGATCCGGCCGCAGCTGGGCAGACGCCCTGCATGCCCGCCCTCGACATCTCAACCCCCGGCCTCGTCGCACTCACCGCCGTCATCACCGCGCTCGCCATCTGGCTGATCATCGTGGCGGCCCGGCTCGCCCAGCGCCCGCGCAACCGGCCCGGCGTCAGCATCGACCTCGTGGATCAAGCCCGCGAGCTCAAAGCCCTCGGCCAGATCCAGGAAGCCGTCTTCCTCGTACGCGGCGAGACCGGCATGAGCCAGCGCGCCGCCGCCCGCTTCGTCAACCGCCTCTGACCCCTCACTCGCTCGAGCTCACATTAGACGCGAAACCAGACAGAAGCTGGATTCTGTCTGGTTTGCGACAAAGCAGTACATAGAGGGATAAGGAGCGCTTTCGCGGGTGCCGGGCGGCCGTCCCCAGGCCGCGCGAAGCACCCCCGCGGTCCCCGCCGCGCTGGGTCCGGGCGGCTCGCCGCGGCGCAGGGAGGGTGGGACGAGGGCGGCGGTCCGCCCCTCCCCCGGGTTGGAGCTCCCGGGTGCGGGGTTTCGGTTCGGGTGGGGTGCCCGGTCGGCGCCGGCTACAGATGGATGTTTCGGGCAAAGCGGGTCAACTAGGGCCGGTCCGGGCGGGTTTTTGCGGTGAAGTGTCACCGGCAGTGCGCGATTCGTGTCAGCATCAAAGGCATGTATGGGCCATATGGGACTGCCTTAAATTTGCGGGGCATAAGGGAACACCTCTCCCGCCCCCGCTGAGCACGTCCCCTGCCGCCCGATCTCCTGTCCTCAACCCCTGCTGTCTGGAAAGAAGTTCCGCGTTGCGTATCTTGCTGCTGTGCTCCTCGTTCAACGGCCTGACCCAGCGTTGCTGGCTGGAGTTGCGCCGCGCCGGTCATGAGGTGAGTGTCGAGCTGGCCGTCTCGGAGCAGGCGATGGTGGAGGCGGCCGAGCTGGCCAAGCCGGATCTGGTGATCTGCCCGTTCCTGAAAGAGCGGGTGCCTGAGCAGTTGTGGCGCGCTCACCGTACGGTGATCGTGCATCCGGGGCCGCCCGGGGACCGGGGGCCGTCGTCGCTGGACTGGGCGATTTTGGAGGCCGAGCCCGAGTGGGGGGTGACGGCGCTGCAGGCGGTCGAGGAGATGGATGCGGGCCCGATCTGGGGGTATCGGACGTTCGCGATGCCGTCGGAGGCGCCGCGTAAGTCGGCGTTGTACAACGGGCCGGTCGCGGATGCGGCGGTGGAGCTGGTGGCGGAGGTGGCGGCCAAGGCGGCGGACGCGTCGTTCGTGCCGGTGCCGCTGGATTACCGTGCGCCGGAGGTGCGGGGCAGGTTGCGGCGGGCGATGCGGCATTCTGATCGGGAGTTCGCCTGGGAGGAGCCGACGGAGGATATTCTGCGGCGGGTGCGGGCCGCGGACGGGTCGCCTGGTGGGCGGGCGGTGTTGTGTGAGGTGCCGGTGCGGGTGTTCGACGTGTACCGGGGTCCGGAGCTTGCGGGGCGGCCGGGTGAGGTGGCGGCGCGGCGTGAGGGTGCGGTGCTGGTGCACACCGGGGACGGTTCGGTGTGGGTGGGGCATGTGCGGTTGGAGCAGGAGGGGGCGATCAAGCTTCCGTCGGCGCTGGCGTTGGGTGATCGGGTGGCTTCGGCGCCGGAGCGTTCGGGTTACAGCGAGATCACGTATGACCGCAGTGATGGTGTGGGGGTGGTGAGTTTCGACTTCTACAACGGGGCGATGTCGACTGAGCAGTGCCGGCGGTTGTCGTCGGCGTTGCGGTATGCGGTGGCGCAGGACACGCGGGTGCTGGTGGTGCGGGGTGGGGAGGTGTTCTCCAACGGCATTCATCTGAACGTGATCGAGGCGTCGCGTCATCCGGAGCTGGAGTCGTGGATGAACATCAACGCGATCAACGCGGTGTGCCGGGAGATCGTGGGGTGTACGAGTCAGCTGGTGGTGACGTCGATCGGCGGGAACGCGGGTGCTGGCGGGGTGATGATGGGGTTGGGCGCCGACCGGGTGATCATCCGGGATTCGGTGGTGCTGAATCCGCATTACCGGACGATGGGGTTGTTCGGTAGTGAGTACTGGACGTATGTGCTGCCGCGGCGGGTGGGTGCGGAGACGGCGCGGAGGTTGACGCAGCAGGCGTTGCCGATCGGGGCGTCGGAGGCGGTCGAGGTGGGGCTGGCTGATCGGGTGCTGGGCGGGTCGCGGCTGGATTTCGAGCGCAGGGTGCTGGAGTACGCGGAGCGGCTGGCGGTGGATCCGGGTTATGATCGGCTGCTGGCGGGCCGTCGGCAGGCGCGGGAGGTTGATGAGCGGCGTAAGCCGTTGGATGCTTACCGTGCTGAGGAGCTGGCGGAGATGAGCCGCGACATGTTCGACGACCGTAACGAGTTCCGGGCGGCGCGGCGGGGGTTCGTGCATAAGGTGAAGGCGTCGGCGACGCCGGAGCATTTGGCTGCTCATCGTGAGTTGTCCGGCGCGTCGGCGGCTGAGGGCGCTGCGGCATCTCATATGTGAGATATGGTCTCGTGTTGTGGCAGATGATTACCTTGTGCGGATCGGCCGGCTGATCCGGGATGCGCGCCAGCATCGTGGTTGGACGCAGCTGCAGCTGGCGGATGCTCTGGCGACGTCTCAGAGCGCGGTCAACCGGATCGAGCGCGGCAACCAGAACATCAGTCTTGAGATGATCGCCCGGATCGGTGAGGCGCTCGACAGTGAGATCGTCTCGCTGGGCTATGCGGGGCCGATGCATCTGCGGGTGGTGGGCGGCCGCCGGTTGTCGGGCAGCATCGACGTCAAGACGTCGAAGAACGCGTGCGTGGCGTTGCTGTGCGCGTCGTTGCTGAACTCGGGCCGGACGATCCTGCGGAAGGTGGCGCGGATCGAGGAGGTCTACCGGATCCTGGAGGTGCTGGCGTCGATCGGGGTGCGGGCGCGGTGGATCAACGAGGGCAGCGATCTGGAGATCGTGCCTCCGGCCAGGCTGGAGCTGGAGGCGATGGACACCGAGGCGGCGCGCCGCACCAGGAGCGTGATCATGTTCCTGGGGCCGTTGATGCACCGTACCGAGCAGTTCCAGATCCCGTACGCAGGCGGCTGTGACCTGGGTACGCGTACGGTGCAGCCGCACATGTCGGCGCTGAGGCACTTCGGTCTGGACATCACCGCGACCGGCGGCTTCTATCACGCGCGGGTGGATCGGGGGGTGTCGCCGTCTCGGCCGATCGTGCTGACCGAGCGGGGCGACACGGTGACGGAGAACGCCCTGCTGGCGGCGGCCCGGCATGACGGGGTGACGGTGATCCGTAACGCCTCCTCCAATTACATGGTGCAGGATCTGTGTTTCTTCCTGGAGCAGCTCGGCGTGCGGGTGGAGGGGGTGGGGACGACGACGCTGACGGTGCACGGGCTGCCGGACATCGAGCGGGATGTCGACTACTCCCCCTCTGAGGATCCGGTGGAGGCGATGAGCCTGCTGGCTGCGGCGGTGGTGACGTCGTCGGAGCTGACGATCTGCCGGGTGCCGGTGGAGTTCCTGGAGATCGAGCTGGCGGTGCTGGAGGAGATGGGCCTCGACTGTGATCGGGGCCGGGAGTATCCGGCGGCCAACGGGCGTACGCGGCTGGTGGATCTGACGGTGCGGCCGTCGAAGCTGGTCTCCCCCATCGACAAGATCCATCCGATGCCGTTCCCTGGGCTGAACATCGACAATGTGCCGTTCTTCGCGGCGATCGCGGCGTCGGCGCAGGGTTCGACGTTGATCCATGACTGGGTGTACGACAACCGGGCGATCTATTTGACGGAGCTGACGCGGCTGGGCGCGTCGGTGAAGCTGCTGGATCCGCACCGGGTGCTGGTGGAGGGTCCGACGCGGTGGCGCAGCGCGGAGATGATGTGCCCGCCGGCGCTGCGGCCGGCGGTGGTGGTGCTGCTGGCGATGATGGCGGCGGAGGGCACGTCGGTGTTGCGGAACGTGTACGTGATCAACCGCGGGTATGAGGATCTGGCCGAGCGGTTGAACGCGTTGGGGGCGCGCATCGAGACGTTCCGCGACATCTAGCGTTCCTGTCGGTGCCGGCCGCTACGGTCGTCCTTGGATCTTTTCTCGTGTGAGGGATTTTCGAGGGGATGGTGGCGGCCGGTGCGGCCTGCGGAGCTCGAGCGGCTGACGGTGGCGGAGGCGGCTGATCGGTATGTGGAGCTGGTGCGGGCGCGGACGGTGACGGGGGCGTTGTCGCCGTCGACCGCGGAGGTGTATGCGCGGGATGTGGCGACGCTGGTGGAGCTGGCCGGCGCGGGGGCGGTGCTGGACGATCTGACGGGCGACGATGTGGATGCGTTGCTGCTGGCGTTCGCCCGCCGGCCGGATGGGCGGCGGCGCGGGGCGGGTGGGCAGCGGGGTGAGTCTGGGCAGTCGCCGTCGTCGCAGGCGCGTTTCCGCCGGTCGATTTCGGCGTTGTTCAAGCATGCGGCGCTGGCGGGCTGGGTGCAGGTCAACCCGATGACGGTTTCGACGGTGACGGCGAAGGAGCGGGGCGGGTTGCGGCCGCAGCGGCGGGCGTTGACGCGGGAGCAGGCCCAAGGGCTGATCGGGGCGGCGCGGGAGTTGCCGGAGGCTGCGCCGGCGGGCAAGCGTCGTGATCAGCGTATGGAGTTGCGGGACGCGGTGATCGTGCTGCTGTTGTCGACGGTGGGGCCGCGGGTGTCGGAGCTGGTGCGGGCCAATGTGGAGGATTTCTTCACCAACGACGGGGTGCGTTACTGGCGGATCTTCGGTAAGGGCGGGCGGACGCGGGATGTGCCGTTGCCGGATGATGTGGCGGCGGTGTTGCAGGAGTATCTGGAGCGGGGCCGGCCGGCGGTGGCGGACAAGGCGTTGCTGTTGTCGTGGCGGGGGCGGCGGCTGGCGCGGGGGGATGTGCAGGCGGTGATCGACCGGGTGCAGCGGCGGGTGGATCCCGATCAGCGGCGTTCGGTGACGCCGCATGGGTTGCGGCATACGACGGCGACGCATCTGCTGGCGGACGCGGTGGACATGGACGCGGTGCGGCGGGTGCTGGGGCACAGCGATCTGTCGACGTTGGGCCGGTATCGGGATGAGTTGCCGGGTGAGCTGGAGGTGGCGATGCGTACGCATCCCCTGCTGCGCGGTAAGGGCGGCCGGTGAGGTGAGCGCCGTGGGGCGGTTCGATAACTATACCGGTGTCGCGGGTATAGAGTGGTTTACATGGTGCGACCTCCGCTGACCCCTGAGGAGCGGCTGCGCGGCGAGCAGCTCGGCTTGATGCTGCGTCAGGCCCGTGGCGAGCGCAGCATCGTCGAGGTCGCCGCGGCGGCGGGCATGTCCGCCGAGACCCTCCGCAAGATCGAGACCGGCCGGATCGCGACGCCGGCGTTCTTCACCATCGCGGCCCTGGCCGACGTGCTCGGCATCTCGCTCGACCGTCTGGCCACCCGCTCCACGCCCGCCCCCACCTGACCGGCGCCTGTCCGGGTCGTGGTCATATCCGGCCGGACATTCCCGCCAAGCCACCGGTAGCGTGATCGTGTACGGGCGCGGCGGATTAATCGGTCTCAATCTGGGTGTACCAGCGGGTGGTGACACCAGGCGCGCGTGGCGTGACGCGTTCGATACCGTCCATGTCGACGCAGACCAGGACCTTGAGGGCGGCCGTGGGCGTTCACCGGCTCTGGCGCAGGTGCACGGCGATGCCGCGGCCGGCGAAGAACGCCTCGAAGGTGTCGAGGGACAGGCGGGCCCGGCGGGCGTCAGGCGTGTGGCCGGAAGGGTTCCGGACTAGAGCTGATCTTGTCCCCACCTGCCCCCGTGTCCGGGGGCAGGTCACGTACTCCTGAACAGCCGGTCCAGATGCACGTCGATCGCGGCGAGCGCGTCCTGGGGCTCGATCACGTCGAGTTCGATCAGGGGGGTGAGGCCGGTGAGGGCGAGGAGCAGGTTGGTCTCGGTCGCCGGGTCGCGGCCGGAGTCGATGTGCCCGTCGGCGATCGCCTGGCGGACCAGCTGCTCGACGAGGGCCCGCCCTTGGACGAGGCCGCGGCGCGCCTGCTCGTGCACGGCCTCGTCGTGCAGCGCCTCCAGGACGTAGGCGGCGCTCATCCGGCTGGTCGCGCGGGCGTCGGCATGCAGGGGGAGCATTTCCGCGAGCGTCAGTCGCAGCACGTCACGGGGGTGCGGACGGTCACCGAGCTTTTCGAGCCCCTGGTGTACGCGCACCGAGGTCTGCTCGGACGCGAAGTCCATGGCGAAGGAGAGCATGGCGGTCCGGGAGGCGAAGTAGTGCTGCAGCTGCCCGAGTGACATGCCCGCCTCCTGCGCCACCACGCGCATCGTCAGTTGTGTGACGCCGCGCTGCTCCACCACCCGCCACAGTGCGCGGGCGATCGCTTCGCGGCGTCCGCGGTGATCCACCTGTTTCGGCATCGCCGGCCCCTCCTCGTACCCCGGGACTGTTTCAATACGGTTGACATAATACACCTGACCCATAATCCTGGGGTCCACTCGAGGGAAGGAATCATCATGTCCGAACAGCCAAAGGTACGGACCACGGAAGGCGTGGTGCAGGGGCGCCGGCGGCAGGGGCACGCGGTGTTCCGCGGCATCCCCTACGCCCAGCCCCCGGTCGGAGCGCTCCGCTTCGCCGCGCCCGCGCCGCCGCACCGCTGGGAGGGGACGAGGCAGGCGGCGGAGTTCGGTCCCGTGGTGCCACTGTCCCTGCCGATCGACGTGCCCCCGCAGGGCACCGACTGGCTGACGCTCAACGTCGGCACTCCGGATCCCGGCGCGGCGGGACTGTCGGTGCTGGTGTGGATCCCCGTGGGCGGCTACCTCTCGGCGGCGTCGAGCGACCCGATGTTCGACCCGGCAGCGCTGGCCGAGGCGGGACTCGTCGTGGTGACCATCAACTGCCGCGTGGGCGCGGAGGGTTTCGCGTTCCTCGACGACGCGCCGCCCAACCGCGGATTCCTCGACCAGATCGCGGCGCTGGAGTGGGTGCAGCGCAACATCGCCGCCTTCGGAGGCGACCCCGGCCGGGTCACCGTGGCCGGGGTGTCTGCCGGGGCAGGGTCGGTCGCCGCCCTGCTGACGATGAAGCCGGCGCGCGGCCTGTTCCGGCGGGCCATCGCCCACTCGGTGCCGGGGCTGCACAGCACCCCCGCGCTGGCACGGCAGGTAACCGCCGCGCTCGCGGACCGGCTCGGCGCGGCGGCCCCCACCGCCGAGGCCCTGCGCGACATCGACCCATGGCACCTGGCCGCCGAACTCACCTCCTTCAACGCCGGCCTCCACGCGCACCGGGAGAGCTGGGGACGCCTCACGGAGACCGGCACCGCGCTGTGCCCCGTCGTCGACGGCGAGGTCCTCCCGGAAACGCCCTGGCCCGCGCTGACCGGCGCGCGCGCGAGCGGGACCGAACTGCTCGTCGGCCACACCCGGGACGAATTCCGGTACTTCAGCGTCATGAGCGGACGGTACGGCACCTTCACCGAGGAGGACGCCCACGCAGC
This sequence comes from Nonomuraea sp. NPDC049400, assembly GCF_044466425.1. Lineage (NCBI taxonomy): Bacteria > Bacillati > Actinomycetota > Actinomycetes > Streptosporangiales > Streptosporangiaceae > Nonomuraea > Nonomuraea sp. NPDC049400. The sequence continues at coordinate 21,683 of NZ_JBITMP010000035.1, read as the reverse complement.
CCTGGAACTGCACGCCCCGCAGCCGGACGGCGCGCGGGCCTACCGTGCCGCGTTCCCGCAGGCAGGCCCGGAGGAGCTGGTGGAGACGGTGTACTCCGACGCCCTCTTCCGCATGCCGTCACAGAAACTGGCCGAGGCGAACGCCGTAGCCGGCGGCACCTCGTACCTGTTCGAACTGTGCTGGGTTGCCCCGGCCCTCGGCGGCATCCTGGGCGCCTGCCACAGCCTCGACGTGCCCCCGGCCCTCGGCGGCATCCTGGGCGCCTGCCACAGCCTCGACGTGCCCCTGGCGTTCGGCACGCTGGACAGCCCCGTCGGCACCCAGCTCATCGGCGAGGAGCCCTCTCCCGAGGCCGTCGCGCTCTCCCGCGAACTCCAGGAGGCATGGGTCCGCTTCGTCACCACCGGCGACGCGGGCTGGTCCGCCCACCGGCCCGGCGGGCACCTCACCCGCGTCCTGGACACCGAGTCGAAGACTCTGCCCTACCCCGAACAGGCATCCCGCCAGATCTGGGAAGGCCACCCCCCCGCCCCCTTCGATCTCTCGTAATTGTCCGGGTCGGCTCCTACGACTGCGACGCCGCCACTCACCTGCCCATCGGGGACAGCGCGAATTGGCGTACAGCCAGGCAACACCCGGCCCGCTTGGCATCAGATCCCACCCGAGGGTGACGGACGACATCAAGAGCCGGGAGAGGCCGACGGGAGAGGGCCCAGGTCACGGACGATCCCGGCCAGGGCCCGGATGGGCTCGCTCTCCGCCTCCCTCCGCCACACCAGCGCGTACGGCAGCGGCTCCAGATCGGTGACCGGCAGGTAGGCGATGTCCGGCCGTGCCCAGTAGCGGGTGACGTGGGCGGGGAAGAGCACCACGGGCCCGTCCATGCTGGCGAGGGCATGGCCTCTTCCGCGTCTCGCACCACGGGGCCGCGCTCGATCTGACGGCCCCGTCGGGTGAAGCGCGGGGCGTCGCCTCGGTGACGCCGGTCTCTCACCCCCCAGGGCAGCGGAGTGCCGACATCGGGCGCGGCCGAGATGTCCCGGCCGCCGGCTAGTTCGACGGGGGCGGAGGGGGCGGTGAGGTCGCGGAAGATGGCGGTGCCGGGCCGCCACGAGCGTCAGCAGTACGGAGAGCACCTCGGTGCCGAGCGGCACCCCGAGGGAGAACGTCTGGTGCCAGGACAGGCCCGTGGTGTCGAGACTGCTGGTGAACGTCCGCGCGAACCCGGCCAGCGCTCCCCGGCCTGGGCCTCGGTCAGCAGCCTGTTCATGATCGGGGCCAGACCAAGTACGAGAGAAAGGGGCAGCGTCCCCTCCCACTCGGAGAAGTTCCTGATCAGTGGGTACGGCGGCGGGGTGCCAGGACCTCGGTGACCTTGGCGATGGCTTCGGCGCCGGGTTTGACGTAGCGCATGGCGGTGCGGGGGTTCTTGTGCCGGGCCTTGCCCATGATGAGCTGCAGCGGGACCTCGGCGTCGCCGAGGTGGGTGGCGGCGCTGTGGCGCAGCTGGTGCAGGTCAAGGCCGGCGTACTTCTCTAGCAGGACGCGGGCGCGGTCGTAGCCGAGGCGGGCGCGGCTGGTGTGCGGACAGATGTCGGCGGCGGGCGGGGACGGGGCGGCGTTCGGACAGGAACAGCGGGCCGTGCGTGCGGGTGCTGCCGTCGGGCAGCCGGAGCAGGCGGGGTAGCAGGTGGGCGGTGCCGCTGTCCCAGTACACCCACTCAACGGCGCCGCCCTTGGAGCGGACGGGCGCGCGGCGGTGCTCCAGGTCCAAGTCCTCGACGTTGAGCGCCAGGATTTCGGCGGCTCGCCCTGCCCGAAGGACGCCGCGCAATTTCCGTCATGTCCAGCACTGCGGCGTCCCCGAGTACGGCGACGAGGGGCGGCGGCGCTACGTGAGAATCATGTGAACCTCCTGTTCGGCCTGCATGGCAAGGTCTTGTCCGCCGGCGCGGGCGGCCGAGGCCGGAAGCCGCGATGTCAACGGCAGGAAGATCATCCAGGAAGACGTCTCCTGCCTCAGGCGTCATGTGCGTACCTGGAATTCATTTGCCAGACCAGTAGTGGCCAACTGTTCGATTGCGGGGCGGTGTGCGGCTGGAGAGGTTGCTGGTGCTTGATGGGGGGCCGCCGTCTGCGCCGGGAGGTGGGGTACGGAGGGATACGTACGTGGAGACCAGGCGAATAGGTACCTATTAGGTACCTATATGGGGATTTATCCCGTCTCGGTGTTTCGCGCGGTGAAGCAACCTGGATAGGTGTTCTACGCATGCGCCGACACGGAGAGGGGAGACAAGTGCCAGCCATGTTGCAGCCGCAAGTCGAGCAGTGGGCCGTTCCGAGTCAACCCGCGCTGCGGATGTGGTCGTGGAACGGGCTGTTGGCCATGGGGAATGGCCTGGCCGTTCGCGCCGGGTGGGTGAGGCAGGACCGCGCCGTCTCGTGGCTGCTGTCGGCACGGCCTTCGGCGGTGCCCAGCGCGCGGCGGATGACCGCCGTCAGGTTGGCCGCGTGGGGATTGCAAGAACAGGCCGAGGACGCCGACCGGCTGGTCGGCGAGCTCATCGCCGACGCCTTGCGGCACGCCACCGACAAGATCAGGCTTTCGCTGTGGGTTGAGGACGGGCTGTTGCGGGGCGAAGTGGAGGACGCAAGCGCCGAAGCCGCGCCCGCAGCCGCAGAACCACGCCACATCACGCTGCTGAACCGGCTGGTGTGCTGCTGGGGAATCGCCGGCAAGGTCGTGTGGTTCGAGCTCGTCACATCCGAGCGGGACTGCCCGCACGCCCACCCGACCGACGGAAAGGAATGACGCATCGTGCGCCAGAAAAGGATCCGCGTCTCCAAGCGGCCACGCCGCCCCGCCCAGGGCATGGACCTGCGGACCCCGTCAGGTCGGCCACTTCCGTTCTGACACCCGATCCATGACAGCGGGACCGGCGCCGCCGGCTCCGCTATCCACACCGGCACAAGCAGCCGGGGCAACGGTCACGGGCGGTCATGGCCGTCGGCGCGGGCCCGCTCCCCCACCCACACCGCGATCTGCGACCGCGAGTTGAACCCCAGCTTGGTCAGGATGTGCTCGATATGCCCTTCGGCGGTCCGCTGGGCGATCACCAGGGACGCCGCGATCTCCTTGTTCGTCATCCCCTGGGCGACCAGTTCGGCGATCTCCGTCTCCCGGCGCGTCAACGGCGTCTCCCCCTCGGCCGCCGGCTCGGCCCTGCCTTCCTGCAACGCGTACGCGAGCGCCTCCTCCAGGGGGATGCGGGCGCCGCGCCGCACGGCCGCCTCGAACGCCGCCTCCCCCAGCGCCTGACGTATCACCGCCTGGCACTCCTCGTGGTAGCGGGCCAGATGCCCGTATCCCGACAGCGGCGCCCCGCTGGAGCTCCACATCGTCTCCAGGATCCCCAGCAGGCGCGCGGCCCGCTGGTGCCGGCCCTGGCTGGCGGCGATCCAGGCCAGCACCTCGACGTTGAGGCCCGCGCCGAGCCGGTCGCCGAGCGAACGGTTGAAGGTCAGGCTCTGCATCTCCAGCTCGCTCGCCCGCGCCAGGTCCCCCTGCCGCCACACCTCCACGCCCAGCGCCATCATCGTGTACGCCTTGTGCCAGCCCTCCCCGTAGGCGTCACACACCGAAAGGCACTCCTCGCCCGCCGCGATGGCGGCCGAGGAGTCCCCCAGGAACGAGTGGGCGAGCGTCAGCCGGATGAGCGACAGCGCGATCCCCACCGGGTCGCCGAGTCGGCGGTGGCGGGCCAGGGCGTCCCTGTATAGCTCGATCGCGGCCTCCGTTCGCCCCTCGCACATGGCCACCATCCCGGAGAACAGCGCCACGTAGGCCAGCACCGGCTCCTCGTGCAGCTGCTCCCCGATACGGCGGCTCTCCTCCAGCATCGTCGTGGCGGCCGGCATGTCGGCCTGGATGACCGCCAGCCAGCTGGCGGCCCACAGCGCCTGAGCGCGCGCCGTGCTGGGCTCGGTGTCGGCTGCCAGCGCCCGCGCCAGCCAGTCGCGTCCCTCACCCAGGTAATAACTGGTGATCCAGTGATACAGCAGATCGCTCGCCATGCTCAGCCCCGCATGGGCCTCCCGCGGCGTGCTCAGCCAGGCATCGAGGGCGGCCCGCAGGTTGGCGTGCTCCCTCTGGAGCCGGACGAACCAGGCGACCTGCTCCGGACCGAACAGCTCCTGCCGCGCCTGCGCGGCCAGATCGCGGTAATAACCACGGTGCCGTGCCAGCAGGTCCGCCTCGCCGCCGGAGTCGGCCAGGCGCTGGCGTCCGTACTGGCGCAGCGTTTCCAGCATGCGGTAGCGCACGCCGCCCGGGTGGTCTTCTCGAATCAGCACGGACTTGTCGACCAGGCCGATCACCAGGTCGATCACGTCCTGCAGGTCGATGCCATTCCCGCTGCAGACCGCCTCGGCCGCCTCCAGGTCCAGGGTCCCGGCGAAGACCGAGGCCCGCTGCCACAACAGGCGTTCTTCCTCCAGGCATAGTGCGTAACTCCAATCGATCAGTGCCCGCAGCGTCTGGTGCCGGGGCAGCACCGCCCTCGACCCGGCGGTCAGCAGGCGGAAGCGGTCGTCGAGCCGGTCGAGCAGCTGCTGGGCGGACAGGGCGCGCAGCCGGACGGCGGCCAGTTCGATGCCGAGCGGCAGCCCGTCGAGGTGGTGCACGATGCGGGTGACGGTGTCGCGGTTGTCCTCGCTGACGGTGAACGTCGGCAGCACCGAGCGGGCCCGTTCGACGAACAGCCGTACGGCGTCCTGCCTGACCAGCGCCTCCAGCGGCGGCCTTTCCTCCCGGCTGGGCAGCGGCAGCGGCGCGACGGGCACCGCGTGTTCGCCGTTGATGCCCAGCGCCTGCCGGCTGGTGGCCAGCACGCGCAGATCGGGGGCCGCGCGCAGCAGCGTCTCGGCGAGCACGGCGCATTCGCCGATCATGTGCTCGCAGTTGTCCAGGATCAGCAGGGCCTGTTTGTCGCGCAGGTGGCGGGTCAGCACCCGCATCGGGGGGTCGCCGGTGTGGTCGCGGATCTGCAGCGCCTCGGCCACGGCCTGGGCGAGCATGCCGGGGCAGTCCAGTTCGGCCAGTTCGGCCAGCCACACGCCGTCGCGGAAGGCGCGCCGCACCTCATGGCCGACGCGCAGCGCCAGGCGGGTCTTGCCGACCCCGCCCACGCCGACCAGCGTCACAGCCCTGCACGAGGACAGCAGCTGTTTGACCTCGGCCACCTCGTGCCGACGCCCCACGAAACTTGTCACCTCCGCGGGCAGCCCGCCGTCGGGCCGTCCCCGGTAGGTGCCGGCTGTCACCGCTGTCATTGGCGCCTTCCGCGACGCGGCCGGCGGGTCTCCGTCGGACCGCATCCCACGTGGTCCAGGTTATGTCCTGGCCGTTACCCCAGACGAGCACGGTCAAGAACCCACAACAAGATTTGGCCATCGCATGGTGTAAGGGCGTCTCGACCTTGACGGCGGGCCGCTCCTTTCGGCGGCCGGCTGGTATCCGTCGTTGCACCTGAACTTGAGTGAGTGCTATCGCAAGCTGGGCGATCTCGACCGCGCCCGTGAGCACCTCCAGCAGGCACGGGCCGAGGCCGGCGTGCTCGGCGACGACGAGTACGGGCAGCTCGTCAGGGGCGGCCTGGAGCGGCTGGCCGAACAGCTGGGTGAGGCCACCTGACTGCGCCCCGGCGAATTCTCCGCACTAGTGGTTGATCTTCTTCATGGATGTTTTGAGCCCGGGTGCCCTCAGGCCAGGAGACCCAGGGTTTCGCGTGCTTCCCGGGCCGTCGGCTGCCGCTCGCGGTCGGTTTCCTCATCGGCGGCCGAGCCGAGCACCTCGTAGGCGACGGTGAACAGCAGGTTGCGATGGACGGCGAATGCCTCGGTGGCGCGGTCCGTCTGGTCGCTGCCCTAACGCATTGCCGGCCCTCCACGCTGATCTCGACGGTGCCTGCACACAAGACGGCGATCCCGCCGGTTTGTGCCAACCGCCGCCGGTGGCCTACATCACATCTCGGCAGTGTCACAGGAATCGGGTCGGCGCCGTCACATGGCCGTAGGTACCACGATCTCAGGAGAGAACATGACCTCAGTATTGATCACTGGAGCAAACAAAGGCCTGGGCTACGAGACGGCGCGTAGGCTCGGGGAGCTGGGCTGGAGGGTCTTCCTCGGCTCACGCGACGAGGGCCGCGGAAGGGCCGCCGCGCAGAAGCTGGCCGCCGACGGCGCACACGTCATCATGGTTCCATTGGACGTGACCTCGGAGGAGTCGGTGGCCGGGGCTGTGCGGCTAGTCCGCGAGCACACCGACCGGATTGACGTGCTGATCAACAACGCCGGCACGCCGGGCGGCGGTGTCAACCCGGCGGACGCGACAGCCAAGGACATCCACGCCGTCTACGACACCAACGTGTACGGGCCGGTCCGGGTCACGCACGCGTTCCTGCCGCTGTTGCAGGCGGCCGATAACCCGCGGGTGGTGATGGTCACCGGCGCCGGGGGATCTATCGCGGTCGTGACCGACCCCGGGCAAGCCGTCTCAAAGATGTACGAACTCGCCTACACCTCGTCGAAGGCGGCGCTGAACATGATCACCGTCCGATACGCCCAGGCACTGCCGGCCATCAAGTTCAACGCCGTGACCCCCGGCGAGGTCGCCAACGGCAAGTTCACCGCAACCGACATGAACATCCACACGGGCGAGCTGACCGTCACCGAGGGCAGTGATCCGATCATCGAGCTCGCGACGCTCACCCCTGACGGGCCGACCGGGATCTTCATCGATCGCCTCGGTCCCATCGCCTGGTGAAACATCCCAGAAGGGTGCGCGAAGAGGGGTGAGTTCGGGGAGATTGTGGCCGGATCGATCCTGCGGCGCCGGTCCCGCCGTCCAGCGGGGGCTGGGGGCGGCGCTGGACGGCGGCCGGCAAGCGTGACAACGCTGACCCGGCAGCCAGGCGCCGGTCAGGCGCTGAGCGCCGCCGGCACCGGCAGCTCGAACCAGACGACCTTGCCCCGGCCCGTCGGGACGCTGCCCCAGCCCGACGACAGCACCTCCACCAGCGCCAGCCCGCGCGAACTCTCGTCGTCGTCGGCGGCCGCGCGCAGGCGCGGCAGCAGGGGGCTGGAGTCCTCGACCTCGCAGCGCAGCAGCCCGTCGGCCGCCGACAAGCTCAGGCGCACGATCCCGCGCGCGTGCCGCACCGCGTTGGTGACCAGCTCGCTGATCAGCAGCTCGGCGAAGTCGCACGCCTGGTGCAGCCCCCACTCCACGAGCTGGGCCCGGGCCGCCTGCCGGGCCTGGAACACCGAACAGGGCCGAGACGAGAACGTCCACGACGCCGGCGGCGTGTTCACGCCGCCCGCCCGCTCAGCGCGGGGACGCTGCGGCCGTCAGGCAGCAGCTCACCCGTGTCGTCGAAGAAGACGACCCCGTTGCACAGAAGTCCCCATCCCTGCTCTGGGTGGTACGCCACCAGACGGGCGGCCTGGTGGTCGACGGCATCCGCCGGAGGACAGGGAGGCTGGTGCATACACATCGTGCGGATCCCCCGTTCCTCACATCCAGCCTTTTCCTACACCTTCCAGCCTGCCTCACCATCAATCACAAGAAGAGGTGAGAAATGCCTACGTGGGTACCTATTTTTCGTACCTACGTAGTGCCACCCGCCGCACGCACCGGCTGCCGCAACACCGTACGCGGCTCCGGATCGTCGAACGGCGTCAGATACACCTCATGATGCGGCCCATTGACCACCAGCCCCCGCTCCGCCATGAACTCCTCCATCACCGCCAACGACCGATACTCCTCGCTGAACGGCCCCACATGAAGCAGCTCCACACACTCCCCCTCCGTGAACGTCGCCACCCGAACCCGATCCACCGCCGCACCCGACAGCCGCGCCGCCTCCCGCGCCCGCTCCACCACCCCCGGCTCCGGCAAACCCGCCAGCGGCAGCAGCAGATGCCAGCGCCACAACTCCCTCGGCACCTCCAACCCCGGCCGATCGTCCTCCACCCACCACAACCCCTCCAACGGGCCCGCCGGACCGCCCATCTGCGCGGCCACCGCGTACAGGGCGCCGATGGCCGACAGATGCTCGCCGCCGCCCGGCTCGCCAAGGCCGGTCACGTTCAGGCACGTCACAGGGCCGTACGTCGCCAGTTCAGGATTCATGACTCCTCCAAGCAGATCATCAGATGGGTGACAAGCTCATCAGGCGAAGTGACAGCCGGATCCGACACATACACCTCGCGAATCGGACCCCGAACCGCGCAGCGCCGCTCGCCACACCAGGCCAGCACCGCATGCACAGTCAGAGATATCTGGTCATAAGGCCCCACATGCGTGGCACAAGCGAACCTGCCCCCAGGCAGCACCCGCACCTCCGCTCCCCCGCCGCTCTCCCCGTCCCCCAGCACCAAGGCGGCCTCCACATCAACCGCCTCATCCAAATCCACCGGGAACAACCCGATCAGCCGCACCGACGCCCCACCGGGCCCCGACACCCCGTACACCCGCTCCAACAGCCGCGCCAACGCCGCCGACGTCGCCCGGCCCACATCCTCCTGCCACGCCGCACGCTCCCGCACCACCGCCACCCGGCGGGCCGGCTCATCCACCACCCGCACAGGCGCCGCCGGCAACCCGTGCGCCATCACCCGCTCCAGCGACGCCAGCGTCCGCCGCCGCCGCGCCAGCTCCGCCTCCAAACCCTCCCGGACACCCTCAAGCGCCCCCACCGCGCCCGACAACACCTCCGCCACCACCGCCAGCGGCACATCCAGCGACCGCAACAACCCGATCGACAACGCCACCCGCGCCTGCGACGGCCGGTAATAGCGGTAACCCGTCTCCGCATCCACATGCGCCGGCCGCAACAACCCCAGCTCGTCATAGTGACGCAACTGCTTCACACTCAACCGCCCCAACCGGGCGAACTGCCCGATCGGCAGCAACTCCTCATCCACGCCCACCAGCATGGACCCTCCCCCCATAGGAGAGTCCACCCCACCCACACCAACGCCCGCCGCCTCCAGACGGGAGCGGTCACCCCGGGCCGAGACCGCCAAGCTCCTGGAGTACGACACCCCGACAGGGCGCGTACGGTGGGAGCTCACCCAAGGCACCGGCCAGGGCCTCGCCTCATCGTCACCCACACCGGCGACACCGCCACCTCCTCGACGCTGGCGCATCCGCGTCCAGGAGCTGGCCTCCTCCCTCGTCAGCTAAGGGTTGTCAGAAGAGTGAAAGGGTGACTGCATTATTTCACGCCCTTTACAATGTAGATCACTAAGCTCACAGACCCAGCGCCGCCGCTGTCACCCGCCGCCTGCGCCCCGGCTCCACCAGCAGATCCGTCGAATCCGACAACTGATCCACACACCCCACCACCGGCAGGTCCCTGATCACCGGATCCGACACCGCCGCCATCAACGCCTCGGCGAACCGGTCACCCCCGATCACCTCGAACGGCCGGTCGAAGAAGCCCCGTACCCGCTCATCCAGGGGCTCGGCCAGCGCCACCCGGTTCTGCAGCGCCGCCACCCGCGCGTACGCGCCCGACAGCCCCGCCTGCCGCTCCCGCCACGAGCGGGCCGCCACCGCCGTCCCCAGGCACTCCCCCAGCTCCGCCGAGCCCGGCAGCCGCGCCAGCGCGCTGCCGAGCCATTTCGCGTACGGCGGGTAGCGCCGCCGCAGCAGCAGCGCCAGCCGCATCACCTCCCGCACCAGCCGCGCCCCCACCACGGCCGAGCCCAGCTCGTCGCCCACCTCGCCACACCGGGCGGGGAACGCCTCCTCCTGCGCGATCCGCCGCCACTGACACGCCAGCACATAGCGCCACACATCTCGCGGATACCAGCGCAACGCCGCCCTGGCCGCCTCCAGCCCTCCACCTGCCAAGCCGTCGTGGAACACCTCGCCGCACGTCACCTCGGCCAGGCTCTGCCAGGACACCGACAGCCAGTCCAGCAGCGACACCCCGCCCCGCGGGTCGAAACCCAGCCGCTCCACCAGCCACGCCCCCAGGTCCGTCACCGTCACCCCGGGCCGCACGCTGCCGTGGTAACCGAACACGGTCGGAAAGCCGCCGAAACGCTCGGGCAGGCCCGCCACCACCTTCGCCCGCACCTCCGCCACCGCCTCCGGGGCCACGAACACCAGCACCCGCGGCCCCCAGTCGTGGTCAGCCGAGCGGGCGGTGTCGAACTCCAGCACCTCCGACCCCGGCCCGATCAAGGCGGCACTGTGCGCCACCCCGGGCACCAAAGGCGCCACCACCTCGCCGTAAAAAGCGCGCGACAACTCAATACCTGGCACAAAATCGGACATCACTCCGTCAACTCTGCACCAGCGCCGCGCGAACCTCACCCGATTTTCCCCCGGCCCCAACCCCCGGTGAGGCGGGTGGTCAGCCGGTCACGCGGGAGGCCATCACGAGCCGCCGCCGAAAGCCGATCCGCTCGTAGACGCTGATGGCCGCAGCATTGCCGTCGTCCACCATCAGCGCCGCCCGTCCGTAGGCCGCCAGCAGCTCCCGCGACACCCACCGGCACACGCGTTCGGCCAGACCCCGCCCGCGGAAACGCGCCCGGGTGGCGACCCCGGCCAGCAGCCCCACCGTGGGCGCGGACCACGCGTCCGCCGCCACCGCCGCCAGCTGCCCCTCCACGCGCACGCCCGCCCACCGGCTCACCCCGGCGATGCCCGGCACCGCGTACGAATCGGGCGCATCAACCGCCAGCAGCGCCGCGACCTCCGCATCGGCGGCCGGCTCCAGCCAGCCCACCCCGTCAGCCGAAGGACCGTCCAGCGCGGGCAGGCTCATCCAGGAGAACTCCCCGGCCCGCTCCAGCCCGTCCAGCTTCGCCGTCACCTCACGCACCAGCTCGCGCTCCCCGAACGGCCGGTACGAAGGGCCCAGCTCGGCCAGCACGTGACCCACCAGCTCCACCGCGCACGAGACGCCGCCCCACACGCCCAGCCGCTCCCGCCGCGACACGCCGGGAGCGGCCGCCACGACCGCGTCCCCCAGCGCCCAGGCCCGCGCGCCCCCGCGCAGGCCCTGCGCCACCCACATCAGCAGGTCGTCGTCGCCGCACGCCTGCCGCACCTGACCGGCATCGCGCAGCTCGCGAATCGTCACAGGATCGCGCCGGGCCGGTACGCGGCCGCCTGCGGGTGCGCCGCCACGACCTCGCCCACCCGCTGCGCGACCGCCGCCACCTGGTCGGCCGCCGCGCCGGTGAACGACACCCGATCAGCCAGCAGCCCCTCCAGCTGGGCACGCTCCAGCGGGAAACGGGCGTCGCCGGCCAGCCGATCCAGCAGCTCGTTGGCGGCGCCGCGCGAACGCATCGCCAGCGCCGACGCCACCGCGTGCTCCTTGATCAGCTCATGCGCCGTCTCCCGGCCCAGCCCGGCCCGCACCGCCGCCATCAGCATCTTCGTCGTCGCCAGGAACGGCAGGTAGCGATCCAGCTCCGCGGAGATGACCGCCGGGAAGGCGCCGAACTCATCCAGCACCGTCAGCATCGTCTCCACCAGCCCGTCGAAGGCGAAGAACGCATCCGGCAGCGCCACCCGCCGCACCACCGAGCACGACACGTCGCCCTCGTTCCACTGGTCGCCCGCCAGCTCGCCCGCCATCGAGGCATAGCCGCGCAGCACCACGGCCAGGCCGTTGACCCGCTCGCAGGAGCGGGTGTTCATCTTGTGCGGCATCGCCGACGAGCCGACCTGCCCCTCCTTGAACCCCTCGGTCACCAGCTCGTGCCCCGCCATCAGCCGGATCGTCTTGGCCAGCGACGACGGCGCCGCCGCCAGCTGCACCAGCGCGCTGACCACCTCGAAATCCAGCGACCGCGGATAGACCTGCCCCACGCTCGTGAACCGCTCGGAGAAGCCCAGATGGGCGGCCACCCGCCCCTCCAGCTCGGCCAGCTTGCCCCGATCGCCGCCCAGCAGGTCGAGCATGTCCTGGGCGGTGCCGACCGGGCCCTTGATGCCGCGCAGCGGATAGCGGCCGATCAGCTCCTCCAGCCGCCGGTAGGCCACCAGCAGCTCATCGGCCGCCGTCGCGAAACGCTTGCCCAGCGTGGTGGCCTGCGCCGCCACGTTGTGGGAACGGCCGGCGACCACCGTGGCCTCATGCTCCACGGCCAGCCCCGCCAGGCGCGACAGCAGCGCCACCACCCGGTCGCGCACCAGCAGCAGGCTGTCGCGCACCTGCAACTGCTCGACGTTCTCCGTCAGGTCGCGCGAGGTCATGCCCTTGTGCACCTGCTCGTGACCGGCCAGCGCGTTGAACTCCTCGATACGCGCCTTCACATCGTGGCGCGTCACCCGCTCGCGGGCCGCGATCGAGTCGAGATCGACCTGCTCGACCACCTTCTCGTAGTCGTCGATCACACCCTCGGGAACCGCCACCCCCAGCTCGGCCTGCGCCCGCAGCACCGCCAGCCACAACCGCCGCTCGGCGGCGACCTTGTAGTCGGGAGACCACAGACGGGCCAGCTCCGGCGAGGCATAACGGGAGGCCAGGACATTCGGGATACGCGGCTTGGCTGTCACGTCGGACAAGTCTATTGACACGCCGGCGCCCGCACGGCACCGGGCCGTACGGGCGCTTCGGCTCGGCTGGCTTGCGCCGTATTCGCTCCTTGGCCCGCTGCACTATCGGCGCCCACGCCTTTACAAAGTAGATTTATGGATTCTTCGGTCGCGGCGCACGTTCACGCACCAGCAAGGATCACGGCCTGGGCCTGCTCGTCCAGCAGTTCCCGGCGCAGTCAGGATGGCTGGACTTCGTCGAAGAAGGCGAGAGCTTCGGCGGGGTCCGGGCTCACGAGGCGTTCCAGACCGGCCGCCGTGATCTTCGCCCACCTGCCGGCCCGTGCCCACATCTGTTCCTCGAAGGCGCGGACGGCCTCGTCCAGATCGCCAGAGTCGGAGGCGACGGACTCGGCGAGTTCGGCGCCTTCCAGCATCGCGAGGTTCGCGCCCACGCCCAATGGGGGCATCAGGTGCGCGGCGTCGCCCAGGAGCGTCACCCCGGGGACGTGGGCCCAGGTGTGGGACACGGGCAGGACGTAGAGGGGGCGGTGGACGAAAGCGATGCCGCGGCGGAGGAGGCCGAGGACGGGAGCGGCCCAGCCGTCGAACAGAGCCAGCAGGCTTGATCGCACAGCCTCGACATCGGCCAGGTCCAGGTTCGTGTGCCAGTCCAGCGGCGCGCGGAACTGGGCGTACACCTTGACGTGGCCGCCGCTGTTGCGCTGGGCGACGAGGGCGCGGTTCACGCCGTACACAGCCATGGAACCGTCGCCGATCAGCCGGGCGAGGTCGGGGTGGCGGGTGTCGACGTCGTCCAGGGACGTCTCGACCGAGGTGACGCCGGCGTAGTGCGGCGTCGCGGACGAGAGTGCCGGGCGGACCCGGGACCATGCGCCGTCCGCGCCGACCACAAGGTCGAACGTCTCCTGTCGCCCGTCCGGGAACCGGACCAGCACCCCGTCCCGGGTCCCCGGCACCACCTCCGTCACGCCCCTCCCCCACTGAACGTCCAGGGGGCCGAGCAGCAGGTCACGGAGTTGCCCGCGGTCGATCTCGGGATTGGCCCGGTCATCCGGACGGGGTTGCCAGTCGCGAAGCACGGTCCCGTCCGTGTCCAGGATGCGCATGGCCTGCCCCTCGGGACGGGACAGCGCCTCGAACTCCGCCAGCAGCCCCGCCTTGCCCAGCGCGAGCTGGCCCAGCTTTTCGTGCAGGTCGAGCGTGCCGCCCGGGGGACGGGCATCGGGGGCGGGATCGCGTTCGAGGACGGTGACGGGGTGAGCGTGGCGGTGCAGGACGCGGGCGAAGGTAAGGCCGGCGGGACCGCCCCCAATCACGGCGATACGATGTCTCATGTCGATACACTGTATTGCGCTGAGACGGTGTATCGCAACAGTACGATGTATCCATGACTGTGTGGGACCGGCCGGAGCCGCCGACTCGCCCCGCGCCGCTCGACCGGGAGCGCATCGTTGCCGCCGCCATCGCGCTGGCCGACGAGGGCGGGCTGGAGGCGGTGTCGTTGCGCAAGGTCGCCGCCCGGCTGGACGCCGGCCCGATGCGGCTGTACGGATACATCTCCACCAAGGAGGAGCTGTTCGACCTCATGGTGGACGAGGTCTACGCCGAGATCCTCCCCGAGGAGCAGCCCGGCGACTGGCGGGAGGTGCTTCGCATCCGCGCCCACCGCACCAGGCAGGCCACCCTGCGTCACGAATGGCTGGCCGACCTGCTCGGCGGCCGTCCGACCCTGGGCCCGAACGCCCTCGCCGTGACCGAGGCCACGCTGGCCGCCCTCGACGGCCTCGCCGACCTCGACACCGTCATGCGCGCCGTGGAGACCGTCAGCGCCTACTTCACCGGCGCGATCAGACGCGAGATCGCGAACCTGCGGGCCGAGCGCGCCACGGGCCTGTCCAAGCGCGACTGGCAGCGCGCCTCCGGCCCGCATGTGATGAGGATGCTGGCCACAGGCCGCTTCCCGGCGCTGGCCAAGGCCGTGCACGACGGCACGGAGGTGGACGCCGAGGTGTCCTTCGCGACCGGCCTGGACTGGGTCCTCGACGCCGTGGCCGCCAAACTCGCCCGGCCGCCGGCGTGACGCTCAGGATTTCCAGGTGACATCGGTGGCACCGCATGACGCCGCCAGACCGGCCATAGGCGGCGATGACCTCCAACGCGTCGCGGCACTCGAGCCATACCCGGGCCAGGCGACCGGCCACACCATACATCCGCTCCAGGCACCCCTGTTCAGCCGTGCGGGCAGGGAGATCCTGGCGGTGACGGCCACATCGAACCGCCAGCCGGTACGGCGCAAGGCACCGGTCCGCCCTTGGGTGAGCCGTACCCAGACCCGGCGGGCGCGCTCCAGATCCTCCAGACAGGACAGGTCGCCGTAGGCAGCCTCGTGCTCGGCGCGCGAATGCGGGGTCAGCGCGCACCCGGGGCCGGCTTGCCGCAGCGGGACAGCTCATGCCGCGTCGTGGCTGGAGTCGAGCCATCCGGACAGGCCGCCGCGGCGGAGCGTCCGGGCGGCGGCGATGTCGTCGGCGTCGTCCCCACCCTTCGGCGCTCGTACTCGGGGATGAACATGGGCTTCCTTTGGTGACGACGTGCCACCAGTTGGGCTGGGGTCGCCCGGTGGGGTCGACACTGGAGCAGGCCACCCCGGCGCAGCTCGATCGCGCGGGTACCGCCGCCCAGGGCAGCGGCCAGGCGCTGTGCGGCGTCGCGGTCGTCCCAGAATCCGGGCAGCGGCCTGGCTTCCAGGAGGCCGCGTGCCGAACCGGGCCCAAGGCTGCCTACGCGGATTGCCCCATGGGGGCATTCCGCGTGGGGTGCCCGCGCCGACCTGACGGTCCCGGTGTGATCACGCCCTGTCAATCCTGGCCGCCGTGCCCAGGACCGTGACCGTCACCACCGCGTCCCTGGCCGCCGTGCCCACGACCTTGGTCGTCACCACCGCGCCCCTGACCGTCATGCCCACGACCTTGGCCGTCACCACCGCGCCCCTGACCGTCATGCCCACGACCTTGGCCGTCACCACCGCGCCCCTGACCGTCGCGCCCAGGACCCTGGCCATCGCCACCACGACCCTGACCGTCATCGCTGCCCCAGCGGCCACGGCCCCAACCGAGGTCCAAGTCGCTCCACGGGTTTCGTGCGCGCTCCCAGGGGCTTTTCAGGAGCTCCTTGCCCCAGCCGGGCTTTCCTTCCCGGCGGCTCGTCTTGCAATATGCCGCGTGCCAGGCACCCTCCGACTTGCAGTA
The DNA here is from genome assembly GCF_044466425.1 of Nonomuraea sp. NPDC049400. NCBI lineage: Bacteria > Bacillati > Actinomycetota > Actinomycetes > Streptosporangiales > Streptosporangiaceae > Nonomuraea > Nonomuraea sp. NPDC049400. Next base: position 5,839 of record NZ_JBITMP010000035.1, on the reverse strand, counting down.
CACACACGCTTTCCACCGCCGGCACGGCTTGGCCGTGTCCTGCAGAACGACGCCGGTGGTGGTGGCGCAGGACGTCTCTGCGGTCGCGGCGGCCGGTTGTGCGGTCATCGGCCCGGGGACAAGGACCGGGGAGGCCGCCACGGCTGCGGCTATCAGGGCTTGCTTGACCATCGCGGATCACCTCATCCTGCGTGTGATCGGATTCCCGGGAGTCCCACTGCGTAGCCTATGCAGGGTCGCCTACAAGGGTCGCCCGATATGGAGCAAAACCTCATTTAGGGCTTTTTCTGGTACGGATTTCCCCAGGAAATGCCAAAATGATGAGCAGGGCAGCCCACGTCCCTGCCGGTCGGGATCGTTGCTGATCAGCACGAAGACCGACATGTGCGGCCAAGCCGGGCGCGCACCCGCACGGCCAGTCTCGTTCACGGGCCAGATGAGCGGCCCCCCACGTCCTCCCGCTCTGGCCTATGGGCGATTAGCTACAGCTTGATTTCGTGATGTTTGAGCCAACGCCTCCAGTAGTGGCTGGCTCGTGCGCGCGTCTGATGGTGTCGTCGACGTTGGGACCAGACGAGGGCGTGGCTGAGCGGGCGGGTGATCGTGGTGGTCAGACGTGCCAGGAGACGGCGGATTTCGGCTGGTGTGAGGCGGACCAGACCGCTTGGGCTTTTGGGGCCTGAGCGGCGGTGACAGCCAGATAGGCGTGGGCGAGCATCGCGAGGGCACCCGCGCCACCTACCGCTCCAAGTGGCTGCGGCTGCGCCAAGCTGTCATCGGCACCGGCTGCGCCACCGGCAAGCCCGTCAAATTGTCCGCCGACACCGCCTCGCGCCCCTACACCAACGCCGAACTCGCCGCTCTTTGGGCGTGGGCCGGCGGCCAGCCCATCGCCGAACTAAGCTGCGGCTGCAAACTGCTCCTTGCCCTGGGTCGGGGCTGTGGACTCGACTCGGCCGAAGTGATCCCGCTGCCCGCACATGATGTGCCGCTGCCCGGCAACGGCGTGGTGGTCGTGGCGGTGCGCGGTCCCAGAGTGGGCGGTGTTCCGGTGAGGGATCCTCACGGACGCGGGCCTGACTGGGGCGCGCAGCCGCTGCGACATCAGTGACAGCAGCCCAGGGCGATGGGCAGGCTCGAGCCAGGCAAACGCCCCGACTCAGAACATCGTGTTGTCGTTCGCGGGAGCCTCGGGCACCTCCTGTGCCACGTCCCAGTGTTCGACGATCTTGCCGTCCTGGATCCGGACGATGTCTGCTACAGCGACTCCCCGATCCTCTGGCGACAGCTTCATCAGGCTGTGGGTGACGACGAGGTGGCCTTCGGCGATGGCGCGTTTGATGTCGAGGGTGAGCTGAGGGAACCGGGCCATGAACCCGGACAGGAATTCCAGCGAGGCCTCCCTGCCGTGCGGCGCGTGGGGATTGTGCTGGATGTAGGTGGGACCGACGAAGGCGGCGAACGCCTCGGCGGGCTTCTTGTCGTTGAAGGCCATATCGAGGAATCGCTGCACGGTCAGCTTGTTCTGGTCGAGTTCGGTCATCAGGATGGTCCTTTCGGTTCAGCCCCATTTCAGCGCGGTGCCGCGGGCTGCGGAAGAACCCGTCCGATCTCATGCCATACCCTGCCGGTATGGTCGATCTTGAGATACGGGAACTGCGATACTTCCGCGCGGTGGCCGAAGAACTCAGCTTCTCCCGTGCCGCCCAGCGTCTGGGAATGGCGCAGCCGCCGCTGTCCCGCGCGATGCAGAAGCTCGAGAGGCGGCTCGGAGTCCAGCTGTTTGAACGCAGCAACCGCGGAGTCAAGCTGACCGTCGCCGGCCTGACACTCTGGGACGAGGCCGGCAATGCGCTCGCGGCGGTGGCCGCGGCCGCTCACCGCACCAGCCGGACCGCAGGCGAAACCCCCGTCCTGACCATCACCGCGAAACCCGGTGTCGCGACCGATCTGCTCCGCCACACGGTCCAGGTCTACCGCGCGCTTCCCGACGCCGCGACCGTCCAGGTCGTCGTGAGCGGCTACGGGGAGCAGGCCGGCATGCTCCGCGACGGCCGCGCGGACATCGCCATCCTCGGATCGCCGTTCGACCGGCAGGGCGTGGACATCGAGCCGCTGATCAGCGAACCGCGGGTCGCTGCCCTCCCTGCCGGACATCCGCTCGCGCGGTGCGAGAGCCTGGGCTGTCGTGATCTGGCCGGGCTGTCGATGCCGCAATGCCCGGGCTCCACGGCGTCCGACCAGGCGTACTGGTCGGGGCAGGACGTGACCCTGCAGGCAGAGCCGCCCAAATCAGGCCCGATCGTGCACGACAGCTCGCAACTGCTGGAACACGTGGCCCTGGGCCAAGCCGTCGCCCTGATCCCGGCGTCGCTCGCCCGGCACAATAGCCGACCCGACATCGCCTACCGGCCAGTCCACGATGCGAGCCCTTACACGACGGCCGTCGCCTGGCGGAGCGGCTCGCGCAATCCCTGGATCGCGCGCTTGGTACGTACGGCGATCGAACTCGTCGCCGGTGGCTTCGGCGAGTACTCGCCGGAGCCGCGGCCGTCTTCAGGCGTCGCGCTCTGATCGTCAACAAAGGATCTCGATCAGCACTGGACCTTCCACGTCGACCGCGAGATCAGCGTGTCCACCACCGCTGTCACCAGGACGAATACACCCTTTGCACTTGATCGAACCAGTCACTACGGAGAGCCGCACCCTCCGGGGTTGTTGCAATCTGATCTTTCGTGGTCATCCTGGAACCCATCGGTGAGCCCACCAAACCGGTGGATCACGAGAGGCACGCAGTACAGACTGGACCGCATGGCTGAACGTGATCTGGTGTGGCGGCGACAGCCGGAGAGGGCGAGGAGGTCAGGCGACTGCTGGATGGCGGCGCGTCCCCAGACGTGCCCGATGAGGATGGCACCACGGCCCTCTACCAAGCCTGTGCCGCCGCGTGTTGGGGGCACAAAGGGGCAGTGATCGCGCTGCTCGACTCCGGTGCCGACCCATCCCGGCAGGAGGACGTCGAAAGGAGCGCCATGACGGCCCTCCACTGGGCGGCCTCCAACGAGCACCTGGCCGTTGTGAGAGCACTGCTGGGCGGAGGCGCTGATCCGGGCATCGCCGACTCTGCCGGGCGCACCGCCCTCCACCATGCCGCCGGGCGAGGCGCAGCGGCCGTTGTTCGAACGCTGCTCGCCTCTGGGGCAGACCCCGCATCGCCCGACGGCCAAGGCCGACGCCCTATCGATCTCGCAAGGCAATACGCAGGCCGCGACATCGAGGCAGAGGTGGTCGCGCGGGTCACGGAACATGCACCGCAGGGAGCTCAGATCACGGTCCGCCGAGAGAGGTCCGAAGGGGGCGACGTGCGTGTAGTGGCGGAAGTACGCGATCACGCGGGCAACCTCCGCTCGGAGTCGTGGCTTTGTACTGGCCACACAGAGATTGTCCGCCTCCTGGAGACCCGAGCCGGAGGCCTCAGCAAGAGGAGGTGGCCGTCCGCCGTTGGGACCGCCCGGCAGTAGCCGGCTCAGCAGAGCGCGATTCGTCTGCAGGACCTGCATGAGGTGCGAACTGTCCTTTCCTTCAGCGTGGCGGGAGTACCGGGCGCGTGCTCACGCGGCGGGTGCCGGCGGTCGGCCACCCCAGCGGATGCCTTTCTCGCTGCGGATGCGCGCGCGTTCACGGCGTCGCGCGGCCAGCACGTCGGGGTGGCGGGCGTGAGCGTTGCGCCAGCGCAGGTAAGCCTGCAGGGCCCGGGTCTGCACGGTGTGGGTGGGATGGTGGGAGTTGGCCAGCGTGAACTGGCGTAGCGGTCCGAAGTGCGCCTCGATCGGGTTGGCCCAGGAGGCATACGTCGGGGTGAACAGCAGCTCGACCTTGTTCTTCTTCGCCCAGGTGAGGATGCGCCGGTTCTTGTGTGCCGACAGGTTGTCCAGGATGACGTAGATCGGTGCGCCGTCCGGGCGGGCTGCGCGGATCGACTTCAGCGCGGCCCAGGTGTGGTCGCTGCTCTTGCGCCGGTGGTTGACGCCCCACAGCAGGTCGTCGCCGACGAAGTAGCGGGGAACCGACGAAACCCTTTGACCTCGAGCAAAGCGTGGTCGAAACCAAGCGTGTTCCGCGTTAGTTAAGATCATCTTCCATCGTTCAGATACCACTTGCCGCCGATCATGGACTCTCTGCGCTTCCGCGTTCGCCACCGCCGTGGCGGCAGACCATGAGCAGTGCGTTATGTTGCTCGGGTGCTGGGCCTCGCTCAGCACCGCAGCGCCGTGCGGCTTGGCGCAGACTGGTCCATCGTCACGAGCGGAAGCGGGGGCCTTCATGCCCGATCTGGACCTTTCGGCGGGAACCATCGACTACCAGGACACCGGCGGTGACGGCCCCGTGGTCGTCCTGCTGCACGGCGTCGCCATGGACGGTTCGCTCTGGCGCCACGTCGTCGCCGGGCTCCGAGACGACTTCCGTTGCGTCGTCCCCACCCTCCCGCTCGGCGGCCACCGTCGTCCGATGCACCCGGATGCTGACCTGTCGATCCTCGGCGTCGCCCGGCTGGTGGACGAGTTCCTCGAACGGCTCGACCTCAGCGATGTCACGCTGGTGCTGAACGACTGGGGCGGCGCACAGAGCCTCGTCGCCGACGGCCGCACGGCCCGCATCGGCCGGCTCGTCCTCACCTCCTGCGAGGCCTTCGACAACTACCCGCCCGGCTTGCCCGGCAGCAACCTGGTCACCTCCGCCAGACTGCCCGGCGGCCTGCCCCTGGCCTTCAACCTGCTCCGCCTGAAGCCCATGCGCCGACTCCCGATGACCTGGGGCTGGATGACCAAACGGCCGGTGCCACCCGAGATCATGGACGCTTGGTTCCGGCCCGTGATCACCTCCGCCGAGGTACGCCGCGACCTGCGCAAATACGTCCTCAGCACCCCGCCAAAGGACGAGCTGCTCGCCTGGTCCGAGGCGCTCAGCACCTTCAACCGTCCCGCCCTTGTCGCCTGGGCCGCCGAGGACCGCGTGATGCCCCCCTCCCACGGCCGCCGCCTGGCCCAGCTACTGCCGCAGGCCAAGCTCGTCGAAATCGCCGACAGCTACACCCTCATCCCCGAAGACCAGCCCGCCGTCCTCACCGCCCACCTGCGGGACTTCCTCAACGGCCAGCCATGAAGCGCCGAGGCCCTTCGGGTGGCCCTGGTCGAGGCCACCGACACCTGCAGCGTCGTCCCTTCCTCATCAACGACCAGGCGCGCACCGTCGTCTGCCCCGGCGGGCACACCAGCGCCTCCTGCGCCCAGACCCACTCGACCAGAGGCGTTCCACGTCCAGGTACGCTTCGCCGCCACCGACTTCCGCACCTGCCCATTGCGGCAGTGCGCCACCACCGCCGACACCCACAGTGGGGACGGGCGCTGGCCCTGCGTCGCCCCCGCCAGCGGGCCGCCCGCACCCCTTGACACCAGCGTCAAGGGGTAGCGCCTCCAGAGCACGCTTGTGCAGACGCGACGCCCGGTCCATCTGTCACGGGTTCAAGCGTCGCGTCGAGAAGCGCGTCCAGTCGTCGCTGCGAACTCTGAAGCTGGGCTCCGCGGCGGGCTTGCGGGTCCAGGTGGTCGTCCACCGCAACGGCGACATCGGATCCCCGCGCATGTCCGGCTCGACCAGAGCCAACAGCGCCGGACGGAGGTCCGGATCGAGATCGGCCACCTGCTTGCGCCCACCACCAGGGCGATGCGCCCGACCCAGCGGCTCCTGCCCCGACTCCAATTCCTGCACCCCGGCCGATACCGTCGCCTCGCGAACCCCGGCTGCCCTGGCCACCGCCCGGATCCCGCCATGCCCCAAC